>NZ_JARHXQ010000100.1:0-453 GCF_029222765.1 Arthrobacter sp. Cr_A7
CCACCAGCACGGTCAGGATGAACATGATGGACCGGACGGCGAACTGGCCGCTGGTGTGCAGCGTCCGGGTGACCTGGGAGTGGAGCAGCGTATGCCGTGCCCGGGAGGCGAGGAAGATCGCCAGGCCGGTCAGGAGGACAAACCCGAGAAGCACCGCCGTGGCCGGCCCCAGTTCCCTGCCGCTGAAGAACAGCGAGATCGCCACCAGGGGGCCAAACTCCCCCGCCGCACCCAGTGCCGTGACCGCGATGCCCATCGGGGACTTCAGTTCGCCGGCGTCGCGGAGGATCGGCAGCAGCGCGCCCAGCGCCGTGGAGCACAGGGCGACGCCGATAATCACGGCAGCAGCCGGTGACGGGCCCAGGACAAACCCGGCGCCGATGCCTCCCGCCAACGAGATGACCCAGCCGGCGGCGGCACGGTTGACCGGCCTTCCCCGGATCACGGCGAAAT
>NZ_JARHXQ010000101.1:0-17651 GCF_029222765.1 Arthrobacter sp. Cr_A7
CCACCCTGGGAGGGTGCCGGCGCCGGGCTTCGTACTGGAGACCTAGCCTTCGCAGTCGCGGCAGTACTTCATGCCATTCTTTTCCCGCGCAACCTGGGAACGGTGGCGGACCAAAAAGCATGACGAGCAGGTAAATTCATCGGACTGCTCAGGAACAACGATGACCGTCAGTTCCTCGTTGGAAAGGTCGGCGCCGGGCAGGTCGATGCCTTCAGCAGTGTCATTCTCGTCAAGGTCAATGACCGCGGTCTGGGCGTTGCCGCCACGTGACGCCTGAAGGGCCTCGAGCGAGTCCGCCGGAGTCTCTTCTTCCTGCTTGCGTGGAGCATCGTAATCGGTAGCCATAGCGTGTTCACTTTCGTTGCTGCGCAGCGCCATCTCAGGCACCTCAGTGAAGCAGTTTAGGGCATGATCCCGTAACGGACGCAAGAGTGTGTGCAAGCAGACACCGCGGTGTGTTAGAGCTGCTGGCCAGCGTGGTGCGCTCGGGCGTGCCCCGCCCCCACCGCCACTCCGCTCAGGGCCGGAAGCCAGCCCCAGCGGGTGGCGTCGGCCATGGCATCGGCGGCCTCGTCCGGGGACTCATAGGTGAAGGTGTCGATGAGCCATGCACGGAGCCGGCCAAGGAAATCAGCTGTCATCCCTGAAAGGTAAGCGGTGATTGTTGTGGGCGCGTTTCCCGGCGGTCTCGCAGGCGTTAACCATGGCGGTTTCCCCGGCGCGGTCCTACGCTGGAAGCCCTCCGGCTGCCGGCGGCCGGAACCCGCAGGAAAGGAACCATGATGGCGGCACGGCTGAACCGCACTGCATTCGCCCACGCCCGGGAGCTTATTAAGGCGGGCAAGGTTGAACGTGATGTCCGGGATGACTGGAGCGAACATGCTCCCTCCACGGACCAGGAAAACGCCTTCATCGACAAGCACGGCTTTGGCAGCTTCGCGGAATGGCACCTTGGCCGGGACGACGAAAAGTCGGACGGCACCAAGGGCAGCGTCAGCTTTCCCTTTGGCGACTTCAGCAAAGTCCACCGCTGCGCCGTCATCTCTTTGGAAAGCAGGGCTGCCCAGTACGGGCACGACGACATCCGGGATGCAGCAAAGAAGCTGCTTGAGCTGATGGACGCGGACTGAACCACATCAACCGCCGCACCAAGGCAGCCACTAGGACGTTGCTGTCAGGTCAGATGCCGTGTCTGCCTGCGAGCGCTGCCGCCGGCTCAGCAGGATAAACGGCGCGGCAAGCACCTGCACCACACCGCTCACGGCGAGCGACGCCGGATAGCCATAAAGGTCTGCGCTGCGGCCGAGCAGCGGCTGCACCACTACCCCGCCGCTTGACCCCATCAGGGAGTCGAAGCTGAGGACGGTTGCCCGCTGTTTTGAGGCAATCATGTCGTTCAGGTAGGCCTGCCGCACGGGAGTGCCTGCTGCGCCCACCACGGCCCACAGTGCCAGCAGCACCAGGGCAAGCCAGAACGTGCTGGTGAACAGCAGCACCACCAGGATCAGTGAGCTGACCACGTTGCTGGCAATCAGCACGGTGGTCCGTTTCCGGACCAGCTTCCGGATGCGCGGTGCCATCCATCCGCCCACGATGTCCGCTCCCGCCACGATGGCAGCGGCCAGGCCAGCCACAGCGTAGGCCCGGGGATCCCCAAAAAGCTGCAGCAGGTACGGCTGCAGGGCGTAAAAGACGTAGAAGCCCACTCCTTCGGTGAACGGCGCAGCCAGCATGATGTACCGCACGGGCGGATGTTTCAGGCCGCCATCCACCGAGGCTTTGAGGACCGTCCGGGTGGCCCGCAGGGGGTGCGGCGACCGCTCCGGCGTGAAGCCGACGTCGTGCATCAGCAGGAACGCCACCGCGAACATGGCCACCAGTACGCCCACGCGCACCAGGAACGGGACGCCCAGGCTGGTGGCCTGGGCGATCACCCCGCCTGCCACGGAGCCGGCGAGCATCGCCACCCCGCTGACCATCTGCCCGCGCCCGAGCACCGTTTCCAGCCCGCCTTCGTAACCGGAAAACCGCAGGGCGTCCACCAGCCAGGCTTCCACCGCCCCCGAAAAGAAGGTGAAACCCAGGCCGAGCAGTACGGACACCACCGCCCACCACAGGAACGGGGCCGACATCTGCCAGAGCAGGTAGTACAGGAACGTGGAAACGGCCAGGGTAATGGTGCCCAGCAGGAACGAGGTGCGGCGTCCCCAGCTGTCGGCCACCACGCCCGTGGGCACCTCAAAGAGCACCATGCCGGCTGTGAAGAAGGCGTTGGCGGCGAAGGCCTCCAGGTTGCTGAGGCCGGCGTCGAGCAGGAAGAGGGTGTTGATCCCCCAGATAAACGATGTCGCCAGGGTGTTGCCCAGCGTCAGCGTCAGGTAGACCCGCTCGATTTTCCGGGCCGCCGGGTTCATGGCGTTATCGGCTCAGGACGGGCTGTAGCTCGCGGGCACAGGATCGTGCCGCAGGTAGCGGCGGGTGAACCGGCCTGTTCCGGAGGTCAGTGCCCGAAGTTCGACGGCGTAGCGCAGCAGTTCCTGGTCCGGCACCTCTGCGGCGATTTCCGTCAGTCCGTCCCCGGACGAGTTGGTGCCGGTAAGCCTGCCCCGGCGCCCGGAGAGGTCGCTCATGACAGACCCCACATGCTCGTCCGTCACGGTGATGCTCACTTCCGACACCGGTTCCAGCAGCTGGATTTTCCCTGCGGCCGCCGCCTCGCGCAGGGCCAGTGCCCCGGCCGCCTGGAACGCTGCATCCGACGAATCGACGCTGTGCGCCTTGCCGCCCACCAGCCGCACGCGGACGTCCACCACCGGGAATCCGGCGGACACGCCCTTCTCCATCTGCGCGCGGACGCCCTTTTCCACGGACGGGATGAATGTTCCGGGAATAACACCGCCCACCGTCTTGTCCACGAACTCGAAACCGGCGCCGCGGTCCAGTGGTTCCACTTCGATGTCGCAGACGGCATATTGTCCGTGGCCGCCGGACTGCTTCACGTGGCGGCCGTGCCCGGCCGACGGTGCCGCGAATGTTTCCCGAAGCGGAGTTACCACCTCCACGGTATGCAGCTTCACGCCCTGTTCCCGGATCCTGTCCAGCACCACGTCAGCGTGGGCCTCGCCCATGCACCACAGCACCAGCTGGTGCGTTTCGGCGTTCCTCTCCACCCGCAGCGTGGGATCGCCGGCCGCGATTTTGCCCAGGCTCCGTGCAAGTGCGTCCTCGTCGCTGCGGGAGTCGGCTTCGACAGCCACCGGAAGCAGTGGTTCGGGCATCTCCCAGGTGGCGAGCATGAGCGGCTTGTCCCGCGATGAAATCGTGTCTCCCGTCTCGGCGCTTCCCAGTTTCGCCAGCGCACACATGTCCCCGGCCACAGAGTAGGGCACGGGCCGCAGGGTGGCACCGAGCGGGGAGTAGATGTGGGTGACGCGCTCGTCGGTGTCGTGGTCCTGGTGGCCGCGGTCCGCCAGGCCGTGGCCCCCAACGTGCACCGGCGAGTCCTCGCGCAGCGTCCCGGAGAACACCCGGACCAGGCAAATCCGGCCCAGGAACGGGTCGATGGACGTGCGCACCACCTCGGCCGCCAGCGGCCCCGACGGGTCACAGGCCAGCGATGCCACCGGGTTGCCCGCCAGGTCCGTCACGTCGGGCAGGCTCCCCTCGGTAGGAGGCGGGAACGCGCGCACCAGCACTTCCAGCAGCTCAGCCGTACCCAGCCCGGTCACCGCGGACGTCGGAATGACCGGGAAGAAGGACCCCCGCGCGACGGCGGTTTCCAGGTCGTCGACCAGGACCCCGGTATCGATGTCCTCGCCTTCCAGGTAACGGTCCATCAGGGTCTCGTCTTCGCTTTCGGCGATGATCCCCTCGATGAGCTCGCCGCGCGCTGCCTCCGCGGCCGCCATTTCGTCGGCGGTGCCCTCGCGCGTGGCGGGAATCTCCCCGGAGGCGTAGTCGGTGACCGTGCGGGACAGCAGCCCCAGGAGGCTGGTGACGTTCCCGCCGGACCTGACCGGGAGGTAGAGCGGCAGGACGCCGTCGCCGAACGCTTTCCTGCACTCGGCGAGGACGACGTCGTAATTTGCGCGCGGATGGTCCATCCGGGTGATCACGACGGCGCGTGGCAGCCTCGCCTGCTCGCACTCGCCCCACAGGGCGGTGGTGGTGGCGTCGATCCCGTCAACGGCCGAGACAACAAAAAGGGCGGCGTCCGCTGCCCGCAGCCCTGCACGCATCTCGCCGATGAAATCGGGATAGCCCGGCGTATCCAGGATGTTGACCTTGATGTCTTCGATCAGCAGCGGCACCAGCGAGAGCGTCACGGACCGCTGCTGGTGGACCGCGGCGGGGTCCGAATCGCTGACGGTGGTCCCGTCGGCGATGGATCCCTTGCGGGTGATCATGCCGTTGGCGGACAACAGGCCCTCGATCAGCAGGGTTTTGCCGGCGCCGGAATGCCCTACAAGCGCAATATTGCGGATCTGCGCGGGGTCCTCGGCCGCGATCCCGGCAGAAGCATCCGCCCGGCGTGTCTCAGCTCCATTCCGGCCGCCGGGTGTCCTCGCTGAGTCCTTGGTGCCTTTTACTGACATGGGATCCTCCTGGCGTCTTTGCCGTGCAACCCGTCCTAACGTGTCCTCTGATTCGACACCTTGGGCGGCAATAGGGCAAGACCGCCGGCGGCCCTGGACGCAGGCGTTCCCTTCCTGCCGGGCGATCGACTGCGGGCGGGGCTACTTCCTTGCCTTGCGGGTGGCGGAGTCGTTGGCCTTCTGGAGCGCCTTGACCAGCTCGTCCTTGTCCATCTTCGAGCGGCCCTTGACGTCCAGCTCCTTGGCAAGCTTGTAAAGGTGCTCCTTGGACGCATTTGCGTTGACCCCGCCCGCGGTGGGTTCGGAGGACTGGATGCCTTCCTCCGCACGCTTGTCGGAAGGGCCCCGCTTTTCCTTCGGCTCCCAGTGGTCGCCCACCTTCTCGTAGCTGTGCTTCAGGGATGCGTACGCGGCACGGGCGGCCCGGCCTTCGTCATTATCGTAGGACTCGAGGGCGGAGTCGTAGGTCTTGGCGAACGTATCCTGGGCTTTTTGTTCGGAGCGCTGCAGGGTCGAGGGAAGCTCATCCTTGCGGGCATGGTCGTTCTTGCCGGTCTTGGGCATGGCACCCGTCCTCCTTTTATCAGCAGGCTGATCATTCGGATGACACCAGCTTAATGCCGGATTCAGGGGATACGGCCGGGACGGGTGCGGAAAGCAGTGGAGCCCCCTGTCGGATTCGAACCGACGACCCCCGCTTTACAAGAGCGGTGCTCTGGCCAACTGAGCTAAGGAGGCACACCCTTGCGGGCGGGCGCCTGAACGGCGCTAGATAAGGGTAGCCCAACACCCGCCGCTGGTAAAAATGCCCTTCTGCCCGCTGCCGCGGGGAGCCCGGACGGGAACAAGTCACCCCGGTGCCACAGAAAAAGGCCCGCCCCGGAAGAAGATCCGGGACGGGCCTTGAGCAGGAAGTCCTGCCGGTCCTAGGCCTTGGCGTCGATGGCAGCCTGGATCTCGGCGTTCAGGTCGGTGCTGCCGTCCCACTGCTTGCCGTCGATGAAGACGGTGGGGGTTCCGGTGATTCCAACATTGGAAGCCAGCTGCGTGGAGTACTTGACGTAGGGACGGAAGGTCCTGTCGTCGACGCAGCTGTTGATGTCCGCACCAATGTCACTCGCCAGCGACTTCAGCTTGTCGTCGGAGAGGCCGGCGCCGCCCTCGGCGGGCTGGTTCGTGAACAGGAGATCGGCGTATTCGGCGTACTTCCCGGGAGCCTGGTCCGCTACGCACGCGGCGGCGTTGGCTGCACGGGAGGAGTAGTTGGTGGTGGACTGGCGGTCCAGGAAGCCCAGCGGCCGGTATTCCAGGGAAATCTTGCCTTCGTTGCGGAGACCGGTCAGCGCGTCGTTATAAGTGTCTTCGAACCGTTTGCAGACGGGGCAGATGAAGTCGATGTAGGCCACCACCTTGACCGGCTGCCCTTCTTCGGCCTCGGCACCGGGGGCAACCACAGGGCTGGGCAGGGTCTCAGGCTTGGCCGGCACGTTGGCAATGTCCACGGTGGCGGCGTCCGTCGCCTTGACCTCCGTGTTGGCCAGCAGCGTAACGCCGCCGTTGACGTTGCCGTTGGCGGGAACGGGTCCCTGGTCGGCAATGGGGGTGTTCTGCCGGATGCTGGTGGTGACCACCAGGGCCACGACCGCCAGGATGGCCACGACGGCCACCACGATGCCCCAGCCGATCAAGAGCTTGTTGCGCTTGTCTTTCTTATGCTGGGCTTCGCGGATCAGGCGCGCTTTTTCCCGCGCCTCCGCGGTTCGCTCAGCTTTCGACTTACGTACTTCGTTTGCGGGGCTCATGTGTTCCTTGGGTCGATCGACGTGGGGGGACCACTCAGTGGCAACTACCTCATTTTAGGGGAGAAAGCTGAGAGCTTGCGCTTTCAAGTATTCCTCCGGCTTGACCAACGGACGAATAGCACGGAAGATTCCGTCCCGTTAGGGTGGGCTGAGAGGCACAAGCAACCCCAGGGGGCCGCAATGCAAACACCTGTCCAGGAAAAACCAGCCGCCAAGGCTGCGCCCGGCGCCGCCGGCTCCGGCCACGGCGGCGAGACCAAGTACGACTTCATGGTGGTCTCCAACCGACTGCCCGTTGACCGTGTCGCCGCCGGCGAGAACGGTGACGACGGCTCCGGCTGGCGCCGCTCCCCCGGCGGCCTGGTGACGGCACTCGCGCCCATGATGACCAAGACCGACGGCGCCTGGGTGGGCTGGCACGGCGCGCCGGACGAGACGGTGGAGCCCTTCAGCCACGGCGGCATGGACCTGGTCCCCGTCCAGCTCAGCACCGATGACGTGGAGCTGTATTACGAAGGCTTCTCGAACGCGACACTGTGGCCGCTGTACCACGACGTCATCGCGCCGCCGGAATTCCACCGGACCTGGTGGGACGCCTACCGCAGGGTCAACCAAAGGTTCGCCGACGCCGTCGTACGCCATGCGGACCACAAGGCAACCGTGTGGATCCAGGACTACCAGCTGCAGCTGGTGCCGCGGCTGGTACGCGAAGCCCGGCCCGATCTCCGGATCGGCTTCTTCAACCACATCCCGTTCCCGCCGCCGGAAATCTTTGCCCAGCTGCCGTGGCGCCAGGCCATTATCGACGGCCTGCTCGGCGCTGACCTGGTGGGCTTCCAGCGGGCCAGCGATGCCGGAAACTTCATGCGCTCGGCACGCCGGTTCCTCGGCGCCAGCGTCAAGCAGCAGCAGGTGCACGTCAAGGGCCAGGACGGCGAAATCACCCATATCGCCCGGGCGCAGGCCTTCCCCATCTCCATCGATGTCCAGCAGATCAGCGAGCTTGCCGCCAAACCGGAAATCATCGAGCGTGCCCGGCAGATCCGCCAGGACCTGGGCAACCCCAAGACCATCCTGCTTGGCGTGGACCGCCTGGACTACACCAAGGGCATCCGGCACCGGCTGAAGGCGTTCGAGGAACTCCTGGCGGACGGCAAACTGTCCGTGGGAGACGCCACCCTGATCCAGGTGGCCTCCCCCAGCCGCGAACGCGTTGAACAGTACCGCCTGCTGCGGGAAGAGGTGGAAGGCACGGTGGGCCACATCAACGGCACCTACGACACCATCGAGAACACCGCCGTCCGCTACCTGCACCACAGCTATCCCGTGGAGGAGATGGTGGCGCTGTACCTGGCCGCCGACGTCATGCTGGTCACCGCGCTGCGGGACGGCATGAACCTCGTGGCCAAGGAATACGTCACGGCCCGGACCAACAACGACGGCGCCCTGGTGCTGAGCGAATTCGCCGGCGCCGCGGACCAGCTCAAGCAGGCCCTGCTGATGAACCCGCACGATATTGACGGGCTCAAGAGCGCCATCATGCGGGCGGTTGAGATGTCTCCGCGGGACGCCGCCCGGCGGATGCGCGCCATGCGCAAGCAGATCCTGGAACACGACGTGGACTACTGGTCCGCAGACTTCCTGGCCGCACTGAACGAAAAGGTGGTGCGGGATGACTCCTGACGGCCGCTCCAAGAGTCCGCTGGCACTGTCCCCGGAGCTCCGCGAGGCCGTCCGGCGCATCGCCCGCACCGACCATCTGCTGGTGGCCATGGATTTCGACGGGACCATGGCACCCATCGTGGGGCATGCCGACGATGCACGCCCCCTGCCGCGCGCGGCCACTGCCTTCGCAGGGCTCGCCGTGCTGCCGCGCACCACGACGGCGCTCATCTCAGGGCGCGCCCTCGCCAGCCTGCGTGCTGTGGCGTCGCCGCCGGTGGACTCGCTGCTGATTGGCAGCCACGGCGCCGAGGCGTGGCTGGGCCCGGGCTCAACCGGGCTGACCCTAGACGAAGAGCAGAAGGCGCTGCTGGCCGAGGTCCGTGCCATCCTCGGGGAAATCGTTGAGGAAGCCCCGGGGACCATGCTGGAGGACAAGCCTGCCGGCGTGGTGCTTCACACCCGCCTTGCCGCCGATGACGTTGCCGAGGACGCGGTTGCGGCCGCACGCTCGCTGCTCCAGGACCGCAAGGGGGTCTTCCTGAAGGACGGGAAGCGGGTCCTCGAAACCTCGGTGGTCAACGCCTCGAAAGGCGAGGGCGTCACGTTCCTGCGGCAGATCACCGGGGCCACGGCTGTGCTGTTTGCCGGTGATGACACCACGGACGAGGACGCCCTGGCACGGCTCGAGCCGGGCGACGTGGGCGTGAAGGTGGGGCTGGACTTTACCCAGGCGCAGTACCGCGTGGAGGCTCCGGTCCACGTGGCGGAGCTGCTGGAGGCCCTGCTGCAGGAGCGGAGCGTTGCCGTGGCGGAAGAGGATCCGCAGGCCGCCCCAAGCTAGGCGTGCGCAAGCCCACGTGTGACGTCCGTAACATTTGCGACAATAAACGAAGCATCTGACATACTCTTGCTTGTGATGTGGCGCACAGACACCGTGCGGCGTCACTCTTTGCACTCTGGCTTCGCCGGAGTGCAGCCTGCAACACAAAACTGAACAAACATGAACCATTCACAACGGATCGTCCGGCACGTACCTGCCGGTGAAGGGATTGATAACTGTGGCTACAGTTACTTTTGATAACGCTACGCGTCTGTACCCGGGCACAGATAAGCCCGCCGTCGATAAGCTCAACATCGACATCGCCGATGGCGAATTCCTGGTCCTCGTTGGACCCTCCGGTTGCGGTAAGTCCACCTCCCTGCGCATGCTCGCAGGCCTTGAGGACGTCAACGCAGGCCGCATCCTGATCGGCGACCGCGACGTCACCGATGTTCCACCGAAGGACCGCGACATCGCGATGGTTTTCCAGAACTACGCGCTGTACCCGCACATGACTGTGGCCGACAACATGGGCTTCGCCCTGAAGATCGCCGGCGTTTCCAAGGAAGAGCGCGCCGAGCGCGTCCGGGAAGCAGCCAAGCTTCTTGACCTCGAGCAGTACCTGGACCGCAAGCCGAAGGCCCTCTCCGGCGGCCAGCGCCAGCGTGTCGCCATGGGCCGCGCCATCGTGCGTAACCCGCAGGTCTTCCTCATGGATGAGCCGCTGTCCAACCTCGATGCCAAGCTCCGCGTCCAGACCCGTACGCAGATCGCATCCCTCACCCGCCGCCTCGGTGTCACCACCGTTTACGTGACGCACGACCAGGTTGAGGCCATGACCATGGGTGACCGCGTCGCCGTGCTGAAGGACGGCCTGCTGCAGCAGGTTGACACCCCCCGCAACCTCTACGACCGCCCCAAGAACGTGTTCGTTGCCGGCTTCATCGGCTCCCCGGCCATGAACCTGCTGGAACTGCCCGTGGTCGACGGCGGTGTGCAGTTCGGCGGGACCGTCTACCCCGTGCCGCGCGACGTCCTCGAAGAGGCACACGGCTCCACCGTGACGCTGGGCAGCCGCCCCGAGGACCTCGAAACCGCTCCGCACGGTGAAGGCCTGAAGGTTGAGGTGGACGTCGTCGAAGAACTCGGCGCCGACGCCTACGTCTACGGCCACACCACGCTTGACGGCAAGGACCACGACATCGTGGCACGCGTCGACGGCCGCCGCCCCCCGATGAAGGGCGAGTCCATCTACGTCCGTCCGCAGTCGGGCCACGTGCACCTGTTCGACACCAAGACCGGCCTGCGCCTGGGCGACTAGTCCCCCGTTCCGGTGGTTGAGCCTGTCGAAACCTCCGGACAGCACTCCAAACTGACGGCGGCCCTCCTGACGGATGGGCCGCCGTCGGCTTTTAACTGGCCGGCGGAAGATTAGCTGGCCTGCCCCAAGTACGGAAGAATTGAGTTATGACCGAGGAATACAGCGCCCAGTGGCACGATGAACCCACCGACTACGCGCAGATCGGAAAACTGCCGCGGTTTGTGGCCGCAAGTGCCGACGACGGCAAGCTCGCCTCGGTCTCCAGCTCCCTGAACATCACCGCGGCGGCCGCCGACCCGGAGCTCCTTGACCTTCCCTGGCACATCGCCCTCGAAGATTGGCCTGCCGAGAACCTGGCAGCCCTCCCCCGCGGCATCTCCCGCCACATCGTGCGCTTCGCCCACCTTGGCGGATCGGTCATCGCCATCAAGGAAACCTCCGAGCACGTAGCCCGGCACGAGTACCACATGCTGCGCAAGCTCGCCCGGCTGGACGTCCCCTGTGTGGAACCGGTAGCGGTGATCACCGGGCGCACCACCCCGGACGGGCGCCCGCTCAACCCGGTCCTGGTCACCCGGCACCTGAAGTTCTCCATGCCGTACCGCGCGCTCTTCTCCCAGATGCTCCGCAAGGACACCCTGACGCGCCTCATCGACGCACAGGCGCTGCTGATGGTACGGCTGCACCTGATCGGCTTCTACTGGGGCGACGTGTCCCTCTCCAACACCCTGTTCCGCCGCGACGCCGGCGCTTTCGCCGCCTACCTGGTGGACGCCGAAACAGGTGAGCTGTACCCGGACCTGTCCACCGGGCAGCGTGAATACGACCTCGAAATTGCCCGGGTGAACATCGCCGGGGAACTTATGGACCTGCTGGACGGGGGGCTGATCGAGGAAAAGGTGGATCCCGTAGCCACCAGCGAGCTGATCATGGACAGCTACCGGCGCCTCTGGGCGGAGCTGACGGAGAAGGAGTCCTTCGAACTCGGTGAGCGGTGGCGGGTCAGTGCCAGAATCCGCCGGCTCAACGAACTCGGCTTCGACGTCGAGGAGTACGCCATCAAGACCACCCAGAACGGGTCAACCATCCAGCTGCAGCCAAAAGTGGTGGACGCCGGACACCACCAGCGGCGGCTCCTGCGGCTTACGGGTATTGACGCGCAGGAAAACCAGGCCCGGCGGCTGCTTAATGACATGGACTCCTTCCGTGCGGACAACAACCCGGACATGGACGAGGAATACAGCGCCCATCTCTGGGTCAGCCAGATCTTCGAGCCGATCGTCAGGTCCATCCCGCGGGACCTGTCCGGGAAGCTGGAGCCCGCCGAAGTGGTGCACGAGGTCCTGGAGCACCGCTGGTACATGTCCGAAAAGCAGGAGCGGCACATCCCCTTGGCCGAGGCCGTGCAGTCCTACATCGACTCCATCCTCCGGCACCGCCGGGACGAAGCCGCGATCATGCTGAACCCGGACACCGGCCTGCTGAAAATCCTTGAGGTGGAGACCGAGGAGTCCCGCTACGGCGAGGACGAGTCCATCGACGAATATCCGGACTCGGACGACTAAAGCTAGATCGCCTTGCCGGGGTTCAGGATGCCGGCAGGATCAAACAGTTCCTTGATCCTGCGCTGCAGCTCACGGACCGGTTCGGGCTGCTCCTGGCCCAGCCACCGCAGCTTGTACTGGCCAACACCGTGCTCGCCCGTGATGGTGCCGCCCATGTCCAGGGCTACGGTGATGGATTCATCCAGGACCTGCTGAAGCCGCGCCAACGCCGCAGCATCCACAGTGCTGCCCTGCCTGTCGATCCAGAACGTGGGGTGGAGGTTGCCGTCCCCGGCGTGTGCCACCACCTTGAGGTGCACTTCGTGGCGTGCCGCCATGGTTTCCAGGGCCGCTACGTAGTCCACCAGGCGTGAGCGCGGCACGGCCACATCCTCGCCCACGCGGTATTCGTCGTCCACCTCCACGCCCCTGCTGTGCCGCCGGAGTTCCACCAGGCGCTCAGCTTCGGCGCTGGCTTCAGTGGTGACAGCAGCCCCTCCTGCCCGCAGGACTTCCCGCACCACCTCCGCCTCGGCTGCGGAGCCGAACCCGTCCGTCTGGACCAGCAGCAGGGAGCGTCCGCGGGCGGTGAGGTCGGAGCCATGGATCTCGTCCAGCTGGGCAAGCGTGCCGCCGTCGAGCAGTTCCATGATGGCCGGCTGGACCCGTGCCTTGCCTACCGCCAGGACTCCTGCCGCCGCCATACGGAAGTCAGGGTAGAAGGCCGCCACCGTGTGCACCTCCTTCGGCAAGTACTTCAGGCGGACGGTAACACCCACCACGATGCCCAGCGTTCCTTCCGATCCCACGAACAGCCCGGTCAGGTCATAGCCGGCCACACCCTTGAAGGTCTGGTGGCCGGTGTGGAGAAGCGAGCCGTCCGCCAGCACCACGTCGAGGGCAAGCACGGAGTCCCTGGTAACGCCGTACTTTGCGCAGCGCAGGCCGCCGGCATTGGTGGCAACATTGCCGCCAATGGTCGAGGTGCGGAAGCTGGCAGGGTCCGGCGCGTACATCAGGCCGTGCACAGCAGCTGCCTCGTTGAGCACGGCGTTTACCACTCCCGGCTCCACCACTGCCGTCTCGTCGTCCGGGTTGAGCGCAAGGATGTGGTCCATCCGTTCGAGCGACATGATGATGCAGTTCTCCGTGGCATGCGCGCCGCCGGATACTCCGGTTCCCGCACCGCGGGCTACCACCGCCACTCCGTAGTCCGCACAGGCGCGCACCACTGACTGCACGTCGGCTACCGATTCGGGAAACACCACCGCCAGGGGCAGCTGAAAGTCGATGATCGGCGCCTGGTCCACCGCGTACCGGTGCAGTGACGTCTCCGCCACGTCAACCTGGCCCGCGGCCAGGATGCCCTCGAGCTCGTCAACAATGCTTCCCACCAAGGCCTCCACCCGCCGTCGGACATGTCCTCCCAGTTTAGGCGGCGACCGGACTGGACCTGCGTAACCTTCGGTCCCGCTGCTGCAAGCGCTTCCAGTCCTGACCAGCAGTTATGTACCGCGGGAGCCATGGGCTCTGAGAATAATCATGGAAGCGTTTTCATTTTTATGCTCCACCGCGCTTATGCTGTCACTCATGTCTGTCGAAACTGTGACTCCCGACACTTCCCTGAACGCCGGGCCGCTGACGCTCATCCATGAGGCGGACAACGCTCCCGGCTGGTGGCGCTCTGCCGTGATCTACCAGGTGTACCCACGTTCCTTCCGGGACCTCAACGGCGACGGCGTGGGCGATCTTGCGGGAATCAGCGAGGAACTCCCGCACCTGGCGGACCTCGGCGTGGACGCGGTCTGGCTGTCACCCTTCTACCGGTCCCCCCAGCGCGACGCCGGCTACGACGTCAGCGACTACTGCGACGTGGACCCGATCTTCGGAACACTCGGCGACTTCGACGTCATGATGGCGGAGTCCCACCGGCTGGGCCTGCGCGTCATCGTGGACCTGGTGCCGAACCACTGCTCGGACCAGCACGCAGCCTTCCAGGCCGCCCTCGCGGCGCCGGCCGGCAGCCCGGAGCGGGACATGTTCATCTTCCGGGACGGAACGGGCCAGGAAGGCTCCGAGCCGCCCAACAACTGGCAGTCCCACTTCGGCGGGCCGGCCTGGACCAGGGTGGCCGGGCCGGACGGGCAGTCGGACCAGTGGTACCTGCACCTCTTCGATTCGTCCCAGCCTGACTTCAACTGGGACAACCCGGCCGTCCACGCCGAGTTCGAACGCGTGCTGCGCTTCTGGCTGGACCGCGGCGTGTCCGGATTCCGGGTGGACGTGGCCCACGCCCTGGTCAAAGCTCCCGGCCTGCCCGCCTGGGGCGGACGCGCAGACGGCGGCAGCAGCGAAGGGTTCCCGGGCCACGAAGCACCCATGTTCGGCCAGCCCGCCCTGCACGACATCTACCGGAACTGGCGCCGGATCCTGGACCAGTACGGCCCGGACCGCATCCTGTGCGCGGAAGCCAATGTGGATCCGCTGCCGCGGCTGGCCAACTGGGTCCGGCCGGACCAGATGCACCAGGCCTTCAATTTCCCCTACCTTCATGCCGGGCTGGACGTGTACCGGCTGCGCGGGGTGATCACGGATTCGCTCGAGGCACTGGACGCCGTCGGCGCACCGAGCACCTGGGTGCTGTCCAACCACGACGTGGTCCGGCACGCCAGCCGGTTCGGCTACAACGGGCAGGGCCCCCGCGACGGGGACGGCATCGGCCCCGCCGATCCCCAGCCGGATATCGCCCTGGGCCGACGCCGGGCGGCGGCCGCCTCCCTGTTCATGCTGGGGCTTCCCGGTGCCGCCTACCTGTACCAGGGCGAGGAACTTGGCCTGCCCGACGGCGTCGACATCCCGGAACATCTGCGGCAGGACCCCACCTTCGCCCGTACTGGCGGGCAACGCCTGGGCCGTGACGGCTGCCGCATCCCGCTCCCGTGGCGGGCCGCCGAGACCCACCTTGGCTTTGGCCACGGAAGCGACCCCTGGCTGCCTTTTCCTTCCTCGTTCGCAGCCCTGGCCCGGGACCTCCAGGCCGCCTCGCCGTCGTCGCACCTTGCGCTGTACCGGGACATCCTCGGGCTCAGGCGCGGGCTGAACCTCGGCCGGGGCTCGCTGTCGTGGGCGGAGGACTGGTGCACCGGTTCCTCCCTGGGCTACGTCAACGGCACTACGCTGGTGCTTATGAACCTGAACCACGATCCCCTGGAGATGCCTGCCGGGCATGTGCTCCTCCGCAGCGACCCGTCAGGCGCCGGCCGTTTCCTCGCTTCCGGTGAGACGGCCTGGCTCCAGCTTGGACCGGACGCCGCAGCAGACTGAGCATGGCCGGTATCAAAGAAGTAGCGAGCAGGGCAGGCCTGTCCGTTGCCACCGTGTCCCGGGCGCTCAGCGGCAAGGCGAACGTCTCCGCGAGGAGCCGGCAGCTGGCCCAGGAAGCCGCCCGGGAGCTGGGGTTTGTGCCGTCCTACCACGCATCCAGCCTTGCCTCCGGCCGCAACCACAACATCGGGCTGGTGGTCCCGTCCGTGAACCGCTGGTACTTCTCCTCAGTACTGGAAGGCGTATCCGAGGCACTGCTGGACGCGGGCTACGACCTCACGCTGTACAACGTGGGTGACCAGCCGGAACGGCGCCGCAGCGTACTCAGCGACTTCCTGCTGCGGAAGCGGCTTGACGCTGTCATTGCCGTTGCCCTGGTGCTCGGCGAGGACGAGATCCAGCAGCTGCTGGCCGTCCACCGGCCGATTGTTGGTATTGGCGGTGCACTGCCCAGGGCGTCCACCATCAGGATCGATGACGAGCGGCTGGCACGGCTGGCCACCGATCATCTGATCCGGCTTGGGCACACCCGGATCGCCCACATGACGGGGGACGCAAACCTGAACCGCGATTTTAAGCTCCCGGGCATCCGCCAAAGGGGCTATGAGGCCGCCATGAGGGCCTCGGGCCTGGCGGTGCATCCGGAGTGGCGTGTGGCCGCCGATTTCACCGTCCAGGGAGCCTATGCCGCCGCACGCCGCATGCTGGGGACGGCAAGTGAACGTCCTACCGCCGTTTTTGCGGCTTCGGACGAGATGGCCGTGGGCGCCATCCTGGCTGCCCGGGAATTCGGGTTGCAGGTTCCTTATGATCTTTCAGTCGTGGGCATGGACGGGCACGAGTTGGGTGAAACGTTTGGTTTGACCACCATCAGCCAGGACCCCCGGGGGCAGGGGCGCCTTGCCGCCAGGACGGCACTTGAGTTGCTGGGCGAGACGCGACATGATTCCGACGGCGGGCCGGCACCGCAGGTGGCCATCGCCCAGGAGTACCCCACAGAGTTTGTGATCCGGACGAGCACCGCGGTGCCGCCGGAGCCGGCTCACGGTTAGCCTGCCTGGTTACCGTTCGGGTCCGCATCTGCGGGAGCACCCATAAAGCGGGCGTAGCGGGCAAGGATCTGCGGCCAGGCCTCGACGTACTCCGCGCGGGCCGCGGCCGGATCCTCTGCACCTTCCCAGCCTTCGTGGAAGACGCGCACTTCCACGCCTTCGTCCACCGCGCGGAAGACAACCAGCAGTTCCGTGGACCAGAGGGCTGTAGAGCCGGGGTGCCACGTGGCATGGAAGGACAGCGGTGGCTGCCAGTCATCGAGGGTTCCCCAGATGCTGGTGCGTCCGTCATCGGCGGTTTCCAGGATGAGGTTCTCTTCGAACTCCACGTAGGAGCCCGCTCCGTAGACGCCGTGCGATTCCAGGGGCCACCACAGATGTGTATGGTCGGTGAAGCCGGCGAAAGCGTGTGCCACACTGCCGGGAACAACAACCGTCTCCACCACGGGCTCCAGGGGGTCTGGAGCGGACTGGCTGTCGCTGCCGAAGGGGTCCTGGCCGTGGCTGAAGAGGCTGCTCATGGTGTTCTACTTTACCCGCGCGGCGCTGGGGCCCTCTCAGCTGCGGTCGCTTCGGCACCGGACAACGGGGGACGCTCTCTCACATCCTGCAGGTTTCCGGACGACGCTCTCTCACCCGGGGGACGCCCCATCAGCTACCGCAGGATTCCGAGCGACGCCCCATCAGCTGTCGCGGGTTCCCGGGATACGCGTTCAACGTCGCACCCGATAGCGCAGGTGAAGCACCCGGTTGCCCTGGATCACCGTATCGGGCCCCTCCAACAGGTGCTGCGAGTGGACCGGCCCGAAGTAGCGCTTGCCGGACCCGAACACAACGGGTACGACGTCCATGCGCACCTCGTCGACCAGGCCCGCGGCAAGCATCTGGCCACCGACGTCGCCAGCGGCAACCTCGACGATGCGGTCACCCGCAAGCTCTTGCGCCTTGGCCATGGCTGCCTCGACGCCGTCGACGAAGTGAAACGGCGCCCCAGGGTCCCAGCCCTCGGGCTGCGGCCGGTGCGTCACGACGACCACGTGGTCGATCCCGCTCGGAGGCTTCCCGTCCCAGCCGTCCGTCAGGTCGAAGACGTGGCGGCCGACAAGTGTCACCGCGATCTGGTCCCAGTACGGCCGAGTGTAGTCGTAGGACGTCTGCGAAACCTTCACTTCGCCGCTCTCGTCCAACGGGACGTCACCGTTGGACAACCAGTCGAACAGGGGTCCGGGCTGGTCATTCTCGTCCGCGACGAAGCCGTCCAGCGACACCGAGCTGTACATGACCACTTTGCCCACCGGGCCCTCCTCTGCTTCGGGTGCCCCCACATTAGCGTGCCGTGAGCCGTCAGCGTAGTAAGAAATTAACCGCCGGCATGGGCCAGACGGAACATGCCTGATTCTTCTGCAGGAGCTGATGGAGCGTCCGCGGGTTTGCTGCGGGAGGTGATGGGGCGTCGGGGTTTGTGTTGTGGGTGTTGTGGTTAAAGTCGTAGGGCCCTGACATTCCTTGTCAGGGCCCTACGTAATTT
>NZ_JARHXQ010000102.1:0-34751 GCF_029222765.1 Arthrobacter sp. Cr_A7
CCACCTTGCCCGAGACGCCTGCCTTGCCGGAGTCCCCGCGGGATGCCGCGGCATCCTCAACGCCGGGCGTGCCAAAGGTGGCGCCGGGGTTGACGGTGCCGCGCCAGGCACCGCTGGCGTAGCCTTCATCCTCAATGAACTCCTTGAACCGCTTCAGGTCTGCTTCGGCCTGCCGGTCCACCACATTGAGCTTGTCGCCCACCTTCTCAATAAGTCCTTCGGGCTCGTACTCGAGCGTCAGCTGGATGGAGGTCTGGCCGCCGCCGATGTCCTCGAACTCGACAACGCCCGCGTTGGTGGCGCCTTCCGTAGCTGCCCAGGCAACCTTGCGGTCCGGTACCTGCTCAAGAATCTTCGCTTCCCACTGCCGGCGGACGCCGCCGATTTCGGCAACCCATTCCAGCCGGTCGTCACTGAGCTGGGTGACGCTCTTGACGCCGCCCATGAAATGCGGGAACTCCTCGAACTGGGTCCACTGGTTATAGGCCGTGCTCACCGGTACGTTCACCAGAATGCGTTTTTCCACCTTCGTGCTCATAACGTCTCCTTTACTTGTCACCGGGAACTGATGAGTCGGTAAAAATCATCAGCATGCTTACCAACATACCTTTTGGGGGCGCTGGTTTCCAGAGCATGGGAAAGACGACGGCGGCGGTGCCTTCCGAGGTGAGGTTCCGGTCAGTGCCGCTAGGGTGAGCCCGTGAAGGGCGGGATGTAGCCTCTGCCCTCGCGCCGGTACCGGCGTTCACCGGAGCTGTAGTTCTCGCCGTCGGCCGTCTCGTCCGACTCTCCTTCCAGGTCCACCAACCCGCCGGTCTGGTCGAAGGGGTGCTCAAACCGGTTGTAGGGCCGGGGCTCTGCCTCAGCCTCTCCGGCGCTTGTGCCGGCGCTTGTCTCCGGAACCGGACCGGCGCCTGCAGCGGTACCCGCAGTGCCCGGAATCGATTCGCGCCAGGCTCCGGTGGCATGGCCCTCGTGCTCGATGAATTCCTTGAACTTCTTCAAATCGTGTTCCGCCTGCCGGCCCACCACGTGGAGCAGGTCGCCAACCTTTTCCACCACGCCTGCCGGCTGGTACTCCAGTGTGAGTGCCAGTTCGGTCCTGTTCGCGCCGGCATCCCGGAATTCGACTTTTCCGGAGTTGGTTGCTCCTTCGGTGGATGCCCAGGCCACCCTGCTGTCCGGGACCTGCTCAAGGATCTTCGCTTCCCATTCCCGGCGGACCCCGGCGATGTGCGCCACCCACCGGATGAGGTCGTCGCTGAGCTGCGTCACCCTCTCCACGCCGCCCATAAAATGCGGGAAATCCTCGAACTGGGTCCACTGGTTGTAGGCGGTGCTGACCGGTACATCGACCACAATCCGTTTCTCCACTTTCGTGCCCATCATGTCTCCTTTGACTGAACCGAATTGATGGGAAAACTGAGGTCATCAGTAGCTTCACGATAGACCCGCCGGAACCCCCAAACCAGCCCGACGGCGGCACCTGGCAGGGTGCCGCTGTCGGGTCCGCCGTCGGGGTTGCGGAGGGGCGTGTCAGTGCAGATGCGTGCCGATCAGCGCCAGGTTCTGAATGACAGCAAAGCCCGAACTGCGCGGCCGTGCCGCGGGCAAAGGGCATGCCGGACGGCAGGACTTATGAGCTCTTCTTGGCTTCAGGCGTCTCGGGCACGTCCGCACCCTCGGCAGGATCCTGGGTGTGGACCCGGATGTCTGTGGGGTCGGCGTCCGGATCGCCCTCGGCGGGGGCCTCGTTATGGACGCGCTGGTCCTGCAGTGGATTTTCGGTCATGGCTGCTCTGCTCCTCCGGAGGACACGGTGGACATGGTGGGGACTGCGATAGTGATCATTGAGCGCTTCCGGAAAGGGCCTGTCAAGAACCTTCCGTCCGCTCTGGCCGGGGCCGTCCTTCTGTGCTGGACTGGTGATGCACTGAGCACCAACCGCCGCCGCTGGTTCGGTACAGCGGCGGCACCTTTTCCAGACGAACATGGACGGCCGGCGTGACCGGCCAGTGGAAGGAAACACTCATGGCACCGTTCAAGATCGGATACTTCGTGGGGAGCCTGGCTACCGGCTCCATCAACCGGGTTCTCTCCCAGGCGTTGATCAAACTGGCTCCGGAGGACCTGGAGTTCACGGAAATCCCCATCAAGGACCTCCCCTTGTACAGCTACGACTACGACGCCGACTTCCCGCCCGAGGGCCGCGCCCTCAAGGAGGCCATCGAGGGGTCCGACGGCATCCTGTTCGTGTCCCCGGAGTACAACCGGTCCATCCCCGGCGCACTCAAGAACGCGATCGATTGGGGCTCCCGGCCCTGGGGAAGCAACTCGTTCGCCCGCAAGCCCACCGGCATCATCGGTGCCTCCGTGGGCAGCATCGGTACCGCGGTGATGCAGTCCTCGTTCCGCAGCGTCCTCAGCTTCCTGGATGCCCCGCAGCTGAATGCTCCGGAAGCCTACATCCACTACAACGCCGACGTCTTCGGTGAGGGCGGCGAGGTCAAGGACGAGGGGACCGCCAAGTTCCTGCGCCACTACATGGACGAGTACGGGGCCTTCGTGGCCCGCGTCCTGGCTGCCAACGCACCCGGCCACATCGGCGACCTCGAGCACGACTCCGCCAAGCTGACGCGCTAGCTTCCGCGCAATCCCGGGACATGCAGATGCCCGCCGTCCCAGCGACGGCGGGCATCGGTCTTTCGGCTGGTGGCCTCAGTCCAGCGGCAGGGTAACGGTCACGCTGGTGCCCTGCCCCGGCGAGGAGCAGATGTCCACGCTGCCGCCGGCTTCGTGGACAGCCACGGACATCAGCCGCAAGCCGTAGCCGTGGTGGCGCCCACAGGTGGCGAGCCTGCTGTCAAAGCCCGAGCCGTCGTCGGCCACTACAAGGCGGATGCCGTGGTCCACCGCGGCAAGCTGGACGGTAAGCTGCGATGCTTCCGAGTACTTGTAAGCGTTGCTGAGCGCCTCGCGGGCGGACTGGTAAAGCAGGGACGCGCAGTCCGCCGGAATCTCGATGCCCCAGTGCGGAGTATCCCAGCGGACCGCGGTCCCTTGCTGACGGAGGGGCACGGTGAGCCGGTCGATGCAGCCGGCAAGCCCCAGGGTGTAGAAGTCGAGCGGATGCTGATCCGTGAGCACGCCTCCTACGGCGGTTACTTCATCAAAGGCTAATTCGTTTCCCATGACGTCCTGCTCCCCACAAGCTGTTGGTCCTTATGCGTCCAGCATGGACCTGCAACTGCGGGGGTCAGCAAAGTTTTAATCAAGATCGCATCAATTCTGGGTGCGGCATCCGGCCCTGCTGGTTGTGCTGCTTTAGGGGCAAGGAACGACGGCGGAGCGCCGGCTTCCAGCCGCACCCCGCCGTCGATTTTTGCCTGCTTAGTCGCTGCCGGCCGGGAGGCCCTGCCGGGCCAGGTCCTCCACCACCAGGCGGGCCAGTTCGGTGGCGCCGGCGCGGTTGGGGTGCAACGTATCGCCGGCCATGAACAGGGCCAGCGTTGCCTCCGGACCGATCTCCGTAAAGTAGGCCGAAGCCAGGACATTCAGGTCCACCAGGTGTACGCCCTCCTCCTGAGCCAGGGCCACGGTGGAGTTCCGGTACCAGCGGTTGACGGAGGTGTGCACGCCGTCCACAAAGTCGGTGGCGCGGCCCTGCGGGGTCACCAGCACCGGGGTGGCTCCGGTGGCCGCCACCTGCCGGACCATGTCCCGCATAATCTCCTTGAACTCCGCCTCGGTGGTGGCGTTCTTGGCGGCGGTATCATTGATGCCCATTTCCAGCAGGAACAAATCGCCGGGCTTGATGTACTGCAGGATGGCCTCGAGCTGTCCGTCGTTGCGGAAACCGCGGGCGATCTGGCCGCCCGTGGCCATGTTCCGGACATCGAACTCCTCCGGATCCACGTACTGCGGCAGCATCTGGCCCCAGCCGCCCTGCACGCTGGATTCCAGAGGGTAGTAGCTGGCCACGGTGGAGTCGCCGCCCACCCAGATGGTCGGGTCCATCTCCGGGTGGCGGGACACCTTCTCAATCTCCAGCGCGCTGAGGGTGAAGGCAGTTCCCACCTTGCCCTCGCTAACCAGGAGGTTGAGCTGGCCGTCCAGGACCGGGAGTTCGAAGGAGGCAGTGGCACCGTTGCCGGTCAGGTTCATCTCCTGGAACACGCCTTCGGCGGCGATGCTGGCCCTGGAGGTGTCACCCAGGGTGACGGTCACCTTGTACAGGCCCTCCTTGAGGTCCACGTTGAACGTGTTGGCGCTCTTGGTGCCGAACTGGAGGAAACGGACGGCGTCGCTTCCCGCTCCGGTGCCCTTGGCAGGCACGTCCACCATGTGCTCCGGAGTGTTGAAGCCGTAGCGGGTTTCGGGGCTGTAGGCGTGCGTTGCGCTGACGCCGGTGTAGCCGTCTTCCACCGGGCCGTTGCCGAAGTCGAAGCGGTAGTTGCTGGGCTCGGCACTGGCTTCCGGGGCTGCCAGGGTCAGCCCGGCGCCGCTGAGCAGCACGGCTGCGGCCAGTCCGACGGCGGTGGTCCGCTTCGAGGTTTTGCCCGGCTGTGTGGGCATGGCGGCGCTGATGATCAAGGTCATCTCCTTTGATGGGGTGGGGGCTGCCCGTGGGGCTGGGGAGCCGTTTTTGTAACGATTCATCGCGATGCGTTACAGCATTTGTAACAGCGCCTGCTGTTCGGAGTCAAGAGATTTTGTGCGCTTGATGTTTGGTTTTGGTTGGTCCTGTCACGCGATCACCAGTGCGGCTGGTCGCGCGGGAGTCTGCGGTTGTAATCCTGACCCGCGTGGCGGCTTTTTGCCCGTCAATTTTTGTCCGGCATATTCGCGGGCGTATCGGAATCGGGAATGTGGTCGAGCAATATTGGAATGAGTGTGCGCTGCGCCGCATTTTGTACGGCGCTTCTGATGGCGCTCCTCGCAGCGGAATGAAAAGCAGCTGACGGTGCACAACACGCGTGTGACCTGCGACTACGTCACCGGCCGAAGCCGATGGCGGCCTCGAGAAGGCGAGCGAAAAATCGTAAAAGAAATGCCATATTTGCGAACCTCAAGAATCACTCAACCTGTGCCAAGGAAAGCCAATTTGCCCTATTTCATTGGATAGGCTCAGGAGCGCATTCCGCAGACCTTACAAAAAAGCCATCCGTCGGGCTTGCGTCACCGAATGCACTATGAGTACGTCAATACGGGATGCGGGGCATGCATGGTGGAGCGCGGTGTTGCCGTGGTGGTCGAGGACGACGACGACATCAGGTCCGCCCTGACGGAGGTGCTGCAGCAGTCCGGGTTTGCCGTGCACTCGACGTCCTCCGGCTGGGCTGGCGTCGAAGCGGTCCGTACCCACAATCCGGACATCGTCACCATGGACGTGGGGCTGCCGGACTTTGACGGGATCGAAGCGTCGCGGCGGATCAGGACGTTCAGCGACGCCTACCTCATCATTGTCACCGGCCGGGTGGACGAGGCCGACGCGCTGATGGGATTCGAGGCGGGTGCTGACGACTACCTCACCAAGCCGTTCCGGCCCCGGGAATTGCGTGCCCGGATTGCCGCGATGCTGCGCCGGCCCCGCACCCTGCAGGCCGCTCCCGCCGAGCGCCCGCAGGGCAGGCGCCGCCCCGGCCGTCGCCAGCCCCGGCAGCTGTCCGAACATCCCCAGGCGGCCGCTGCCGTTCAGCAGCCGGACGACGGGCCGGACGTTGCAACGCCTCCGGACCGCTGCGACTTTGCCCACCGGGGGTTAACCCTTCATGAAGGTTCCCGCCAGGCCGCCATCGACGGAGTGCCGGTGGACCTGACCCGCACCCAGTTCGATCTCCTGCTGTTCCTGATGGAGGGCGGCCGGACGGTGCAGAGCAAGGTTGACCTGGTCCGGCGCCTGCGCAATGAGCCTTATGCCACCGGGTCCTTCGTCAGCGCCGGTGAGGAGCGTGCCGTGGAGGTGCACATCGGCAACCTCCGCAAGAGGCTGGGCGACAATTCCGGCCGTCCCCGCTGGGTGGAAACCGTCCGCGGGGTGGGCTACCGCATGACGCCGTAGACAGGACGAATTTCCACCCGTCCGTTCCGGCGTACCCTCGTACAGGAGCCGGAATCCGTCCGGTCCCGCGGAGGGGTGAAGGATGTCCTGGGAAACCGTCGCCGGAATCGTGGCAGGGGTGCTGCTGGCATACGCCGTGCTCCTGTTCCTCCTGTGGCTCTACGCACGCCGCCACCCGGAAACCGTCACCATGAAGGACGCGCTGCGGCTGCTCCCGGACCTGTTGCGGCTCATCCGCAGGCTGGCCGCGGACCGCACTGTCGCCGTCGGAATCCGCGTCCGGCTGGTGCTGCTGCTGGCTTACCTGCTCTCACCCATCGACCTGGTTCCGGACTTCATCCCGGTGATTGGCTACGCGGACGACGCCGTCATCGTGGCGCTGGTGCTGCGCTCGGTCATCAAGCGCGCAGGTGCCGACGCCATCCGCAGGCACTGGCCCGGAAGCCCTGCGGGACTGGACGTCATCCTGAAAGCGGCCGGTCCGGTTGCGGGACCGCGGTAAATAAATACAAAACCTTCGGCGCCTTTCCAGCCGAGGGCTGTTAGCGTGGAGGCCCGGCCAATGAAGGAGGAGCGATGACCATCAACTCACCCGATTCCCTGCCTGAGGACGAGCCCCGCGAGGGTGCAGCAGGTACCGAAGGCAAGAACGACGGCGGGATCCCCAAGGGTGGCGATGGCATTGGCATCTCAGCCGATGCCGAGCCGAACACCTTCGAGCCCGAAGAGGATCCGGACGCCACCGAGGAGCCTTAGCCGGCGGCTGCCGGCCCGGCGGCTGGGCTAGGACCTGCCGGATTTCCCTTCGACGCGCGGCCCGCTGGATTCGCGCGGAATCAGCGTGGGAATGGACTTCCGAACCCGCGGTTCCGAGCCGGGCTCCATGATGAGGTCGATGGCGGTCCTGGCGATCTGGTCCAGGTGGACGTGGACCGAGGTCAGGGGAGTGGGGAGCCGTGACGCCAGGGGCGTGTCGTTGTAGCCCACCAGTGCCACATCGGCGCCGATCCTCAAATGATGCCGGTGGGCCGCTGACATGATTCCCATGGCGATGTTGTCGTTTGCGGCGAACACGGCGGTGGGGCGGGCGGCCGCGTCCAACAGGGCTTCGCCTGCTTCGAACCCGTTCTCAATGCCGTAGCCGCCCGCAATGACCCAGTCCTCCCGGGGAACAATGCCTGCCTCGTTCAAAGCCCTGCGCGCTCCGGCCAGGCGTGCAATGCCGGTTGAAGTGAACGACGGGCCGGTAACGACGGCGATGTCCCGGTGCCCGAGGTCGATCAGGTGGCGGACGGCAAGGTAGCCGCCAACCTCGTCATCCCCCAGGGCTGAAGGACTTGCGCCGTCCGTGCGGAGGACCAGCGCGTGCGCCACGTTGCGCTCGCGCAGCAGCCGCGGAAGCTCGTCGTCGAGCCGTGCCGTGGCAAGGATCAGCCCGTCAACGTTCCGGTCGAGCAGTGTCTCGGCAGCGCGGCGTTCATCGTTGGGATCGTCGCCGCTGGTGGCCACCATCGCGAAGTATCCGCGGGCGGCCGCGGCACGCTCGAGTTCTTCGAACATGAGCGCCATGACCGTGTCGCTGAGGCGGGGGACCAGGACGCCCAGGGTCCGCGTCTCGCCGCGGCGCAGGCTGGAGGCAAAGGAGTTCCTGCGGTAGCCCAGCTCTTCGGCAACTTTCCGGACGTGCGCGGCGGCAGCGGAACGGGAAGCGGTCCGCTCATCCAGGGCGCGGCTGGCGGTGGAAATGCTCACGCCGCTGGCTGCGGCAACGTCCTTCAGCGTGACGATGGTGCCCGGCGTGGCCCGTTCCATGGCGGTTCTCCTCTTCCTTGGCGGTGTACAGACACTCTATTCCTGAAATCTGCAAACGTTCTCTTGACAGTGGCCTGTGACACGGCGCACAATGAAAACGTTCCCGCAAACGTTCTCATCCGAGAAGAAACATCGCGGGACTGCCGACCATCAAAGAAGAGAAGAAGGTAGCTGCAATGACACTCGATCTCCGCGGACTCAGCCCCGCACCTGTCACCCCGTTCACCGAAGATGGCGCTGTCGACTTCGCTGCGATCCAGCGTCTGGGTTCGTGGCTCGGATCGATTGAGGGTGTGAAGAGCCTCGTCGTCCTGGGGCACGCCGGCGAAGGCACGTTCCTTACTGAAGAGGAGCAGCTGGACGTTATCCGTGCGTTCGTGGCCTCGACCGACGGCCGTGTACCGGTCGTGGCGGGCATCACGAAGGAAGGCAACAAGACCGCGGCCCTCGAGGCCAAGAAGGCCGTCGAGGCCGGCGCGTCCGCTGGTCTCGTCTACCCCTCGCACGGGTGGCTGCGCTTCGGCTACCAGAAGGGCGCCCCGCAGTCGCGCTACCAGGAGATCTATGAAGAGTCCGGTCTGCCGCTGATTCTCTTCCAGTACCCCGACAACACCAAGGCGACCTACGACCTCGAGACCCAGCTGGAGATCGCCGGCCAGGAGGGTGTCTTTGCCACGAAGAACGGTGTCCGGAACATGCGCCGGTGGTACACCGAGATCCCCGCGCTGCGCGCCGCGTATCCCGAGCTGCAGGTGCTGTCCTGCCATGACGAGTACCTGCTGCCGACAATGTTCGATGTTGACGGCCTGCTCGTCGGCTACGGCAACATCGCCCCCGAACTGCTCGTCGAACTGATCGAGGCCGGCAAGGCGCAGGACTACCCGCGTGCACACGCAATTCATGAGCGGCTGCTGCCCGTGACCAAGAACGTTTACCACCGCGGTTCCCATATGGAGGGCACCGTCGCCTTGAAGTGGGGCCTCGTGAACCGCGGCATTCTGGACCACGCCACGGTCCGCACCCCGCTCCTGCCCCTGCCCGAAGGCGCCGAAACCGAAATCGCGGAAGCCTTCGCCGCCGCAAACATCGGCAAGGTCACCACCACCGCTGCCGTCTGACCCCACCCATCACGGGTCCTCACGGGTGGCGGGCCCCTTTGGCCCGCCGCCCGTGCCCCAGCTTTTACTCTCCATCCCGGGCCAACGCACGCCCCCAGCAATGTCGCTGTATAAGGAGGACTCGCAGATGCGCGAGCACAATAGGACCATCACCCATCCCGGATCGACGGAACAGAAGATGGCTGCACCGCACGTACACCCCGCACCGGCAGGAACCGGAAAGCGCCGGACGTTCCTGGGCTACCTTGCCCTCATGGGCCCGGCCTTCGTCGTCGGAGCCTGGCAGTTCGGACCCGGCAACCTGACCACCGCAGTCCAGGCCGGCAGCCGCTTCGACTACAGCCTCGTCTGGGTCATTGCGGTCTCCACCATCCTGATGATCTTCTTCACGGACATGAGCGTCAGGCTCGGCATCGCCACACCCACCTCCCTGATCTCCTCCATCAAGGACCACCTCGGCAACTGGGTGGGCGTCCTGGCAGGATTCGGCGTCTTCGGCATCACGCTGATGTTCTCCGTCGGCAACGCCGTTGGATCCGGCCTTGGCCTGTCCCTGATCTTCGGCGGCTCCCCGGTCCTGTGGACCGTTGTCTGCACCGCCGCCGTTGGTATCGTCCTGGCCTTCAAGAATGTCTACGGGATCGTCGAAAAAGCCCTTCTGGTCATCGTCGTCCTCATGGGCATCGCCTTCATCGCCAGCACCGTGGTGGCACAGCCCGACTGGTACCGCTCCCTTGAAGGCATGGTTCCGCAACTACCGGCGGGAAGTGAGATCCTCATCGTCGCGCTCGTGGGCACCAACTTCTCCATCAACGCCGCCTTCTACACCTCCTACGGCATCAAGGAACACCGCCGCACCCGTGCCGACTACCGCGACATCACGCTCGTCGACACCATCCCCGGCATCGTCGCCCCCGGCATCATGACGGCCCTGGTCATCATGGTCGCCGCGGCAGTCCTCGGCAAAACCGGAGCCGAAGCCGGAACCATCAACGCCCTCGCCTCCATCTTCACGCCCCTGGCAGGCCCCGTCGGTGCAATGCTCTTCGCCCTCGGCCTCTCCGGAGCAGCGTTCTCGTCAATGATCGCCAACGCCACCGCCGGCGGCACCATGCTCTCCGACGCCATGGGACGCGGCGCCAAGGCAGGATCGCCTGCCGCCCGCATCGTCACCGCCATGATCCTCGCCTTCGGCCTGATCATCACCCTGTCCTTCCAGTCCTCACCGGTGGCCCTGATCGTCATCGCCCAATCCCTGACCGTACTCATCGCCCCCATGCTGGGCCTGCTGATCGTCATCATGGCCAACAGGCGCTCCGTCATGGGCGATCTCCGCAACAAGTGGTGGCACAACCTCTTTGGAGCCATCGGCCTCATCGCCATCGTCGCTTCCTCGATCAGGCTCATCACCACCCTGATCGGCTAGAAGGCCAAAACATCCAGACCCTTGAGTAGTGCCCAGCCTTATGAAGGCGGGGCACTACTCAAGGTTTAATCAAGATTTGCGCAAGCGGACCGAAACGGTCTGGAACCGAGATTACTGGCGGGTAAATTTCTACCTGTTTCCACGTTATTTCCCCCAACACGGAAGCAAAGGAAGCCCCCGCGCTGGAGCCCGACTCGCGTGGGGGCTTCCGCCCAAACGGACGAAGGGGGTGCAGGAACTGCCGCCCACTTTCCCTGGTGGACGCGATCAATGGGTTTCCTGCATTAGCGGGGGGTCGATCCTTTCAGACCATGCGCGTGGTTGCTATCTTGTGTCGATGGACGCTGCCATTATCGGTCTCCTTGGTGCTTTGCTCGGCGCGGTTCTGACTTATGCCTTCAACCGCAAGAATGCATGGGACACCCGACTTCACGAGACGCGCATAGAGGCGTACCGGAACTTTGCAGCCGGCTGCCATGGAGTACAGACGTGCGGTTATGGACGAGTGGTTCGAGGGCCACGACGTGGATGAAAAGACAGTGGACGATGACGTTCACCGCGCCCGTGGTTCCGCCTGGTCTGCGTACTACGGGGTGGGGCTACTTACTAGCGACAAACGCATAGCCGAGCTGGCTCGTGAAGCGCTCACACGCATCACCGCATTGAAAAAGGTAGAGAGCCGGAAAAGCTTGAATGTGCTGGGCGAAAGCTGCCGGGAAGATGTCGAAATATTTGTGGAAGCAGCGCGCGCGGATGTCCTGTCGCGTGGCGTGCGGAGGCGATCTTCCTGAAACCCCGGGCGGCGTGGAGACTCATCCGGTGGAAGGAAGGGCTGTGGGCGCTGTTTGTGCTGGTCGCAGCGTCGGCCATGGCGTGCGGCTTGGCTGACAGCTTCAGTTTCCTGGTGCGTCCGCCAACATATGTTGAAGGGCACCGCATGGTCCTGCTCGGAGCGATCGCATTTGCCGGGGCATCCGTGTGGGCTGCCTTACAGCGCAGGTCCCTCCACACGATCATCTCGATGGCGCTTCCCGCCGTCGTGGTTGGAGGGCTGGCCATCCAGATGCCCGACAGCATCCTTCAAAACGTCGTCGGGCTGGCCCTCATACCCATCGCACTGGCCATGATGCTGCTGGAGATCCAGGCTCCCGGACCTACTGATCCTGCTTACGTCGCACCATCTCGTTGATCCAGCTGGGCGCGAACGGGGACGTGCAGCCCGGAGGGGTCGGGTACTCCTTGAGGACCTCCAGGCGCTCGCCGATCTCCAGGGCACGGGCGCGGTGCGCGGCGTGCTCAATCCCGATCTGCGCCAGGCACGTGTTCATGGCCCACTGCAATCGATCGGGAGCGCCCTGCATCTCCGCCTCGATGATGTCCAGCAGGCCATCAAGGTCGAGGCCCTCGGGCTTCTTCACCACGCGTTCGCTGGTGAGGGCCCAGCCGGCACTGGCCACTATCGGGTCCGGATCGGTGAACCAGGCCTGCCGCAGTTCCTCGGCGTGCGGGCCCTTCTTCACCACGTAGTTCACCAGCCAGTCCTGCACCTTGGGGGACCGAGCTTCGCGCAGCATGGCGTCCAGCTCGTCCCGTTCGAACGCCTTCGGCCGGCATACCAGCAGTGCCAGCAGCCTGGCCGCCGTGTCGCCGGTCGACCAGAGCTGGCGGGCCAGGTCATGCTGGATCTTGAGCCGCTTCGCGATGGCGCGCAGCTTGGCCAGGTTCACGCCGTGGTCGTCACCGTGCTTTTCGTTCACCTCGCGTGCCCTGGGGTCCTCGAGCGCGGCGAGCTCGGCCATCAGCTCAGCCACCTGCGGGTCGGTCAGCGTCTCGGCCACTTCGGTCTCCTGTCCATTGCGTCTGGAGCCAGCCTAAGCCCTACCCGAAACGTTCGGCAGTGGTGCCGGCGGAAGCCCCCGCACGCCTCAGCCGCAGCTCCGCCCACAGTGTGAGCGCTCCGTAGGACACGAGGGCGAGCAGCACGAGGGTCACGAACGCCCACGCGGCAGGCCGCTCCCAGTGCACGTCGGAACTGCCGACGGCGACCGAGGCCAGGATGAATACGAGGCTGACCAGCTGGGCGGCAAAGAGGACGCGGTAGCTGCTCCACCGGCGGTCCACCACCATGGGCGCGTTCACGAACCCGGTGAGGCTGAGAACCGCGCCCAGCGTCCGGGCGGTCAGCGGAGTGAGGTCCCAGCCCCAGCTCTGAATGAACAGCGCCGGGAACAGGAACATCACCAGGCCCGTCAGGGTGGCCACGCCGCCCACCCCCACCAGCGCCCGGGCAACGTGGTCCGGGATCAGCACATCGTGCGGCCCGGGCAGCCGGGGATCCGCGCGGCGCTGGGCGAGGGCCGCCGCGGCCACGAGGAACGGCGTGGACGCGTAGAGCACCGCCCAGGCGAAAAACGAGAGGTTCCGCGTAAACAGCCCTTCATGCAGCGCGGTGGCGATGCCCAGCAGTCCCGCGAAGACGAGGACGGGCAGGAATCCCCGCCGCACGCGGTGCCACTGGCCCGTCCGGAGGACGGCGGCGAAGAAGATGATCCCGCCGATATACGCCGAGCCCAGGATCATTCCGGTGAGGGGCGGCCTGATGGGCCAGGCGAACAGTTCCGCGATGCGGCCCGGAAGGAAGACGAGGATGGTGGCGGCGATCAGGAGGAACGGCAGGATGAAGGCCGCCAACCACCGTACCGGGCGCAGCACACGGTCGGTCCCGGCGACCGACTCACGCGTAGGCATTGGCGAGCACCTCCGTCAGCGGCAGGGAACGGCCGCGGGAGGCGCCGTCGTCGAACGTTCCGCCCAGCCCGCCCGAACGCAGGGCCTCAACCACCGGTCCGTGGAAGGAGGCGACGGCGGCATTGAACAGGCCCGTCCGCTGGCGCAGCGCCTCCGCGGCGCCGGCCAGCTCGCCCGCGCGGGCCACGTCGCCCTGCCTCGCCGCGACGGCCACCAGTCCTTCGAGGCCGTACGCGATGCCTTCGTCGTGGCTGAGGCCCGCCGAGATCTCCAGGCCGCGCGCGAAATCCTGCGCGGCGCCGTCGACGTCGTCCTGCAGCATGCGTGCCCAGCCCCGGTGGTGCAGGGCGATGGCGATGCCGAGGGGTTCGCCTTCCTCGCCCGCCAGCGCGAGGCTTTCCTCAAAAGTGACGCCGCTGCCTCACCTTCGCCAGCGACGAGCAGCACGCGTCCCATGGTGACGAGGGACATCGCCTCGCCCCAGCGGTCGCCGCCCGCGCGGAAGCGGTTGAGGCTGCGTTCCAGGTCGCCGATGGCCCCTTGGACGTCCGGGACTGGGGCAGCGAGCCGCGCCAGCGCGGCGGATACCAGCGCAAGCGCTTCCCCTGAGGCATCGCCGGACCGGGCGAAGAGCTGCGCGCTGCGGGTGAGGCCGCCCACGAGGTCCACGTCCTGCTGCTGCCAGAAGGCGACGGCCCGCGTGAAGTACAGGGCGATGGCCTCGGCGCGGCTGGAGAGGGTCTCACCGCGCGCCGACGCTTCCTCCAGCAGCCGCGTCATCCAGAGCCGGACCTGCCCCAGCAGCCCGCCGAGCCAAAGGTAAAGGTAGAGCGACCAGGCGAGTTCGGCGGCGCGGTCCCACTGCCCTTGGGCGGTGAGCCACCCGACGGCCGAGGCGAGGTCGGCCCGCTGGAGTGTGAGGCCGACGAGCCAGCGGCCCTGGTCGCCGGTGCGCAGGCCGTGCGCGGCCGTGTGGGCGAGGCCGAAGAAGTACTGCGCGTGGCCGTCGCGGGCGGCGTCCCACTCGTCCTTCGTGCTGAGGGAGGCGGCGAACGAGCGGACGGTGGCCAGGAGGGTGAAGACGCTCTCGCCGCCGACATCGCGCTGGCTCACCAGGCTGGACTCCACCAGGGCGTCGAGGGCATCGAGGGCTCCCTCGCCCACCAGGGCCTCCGCCGCGGCCAGGGTGAACGGGCCCGTGAAGACGGCGAGCCGGGCCAGGGCGGCGCGGGCGGATGCCGGCAGGAGGTCCACGCTCCACAGGATGGTTCCGGTCAGGGTCCGCTGGCGCTCCGGCAGGTCCCGGGCGCCGCCGGACAGCAGGCCGAGTCCGGTGCCGAGCCGCTGCAGGATGGATTCCGGGGTGAGCGTCCGGATGCGCGCTGCTGCCAGTTCGAGGGCGAGCGGAACGCCGTCGAGGGCACGGCAGATCCCCAGCACCGCCGCGCAGTTGGCCGCGGTCAGACCGAAGTCGGGCCGCACCGCGCGGGCACGCTCAACGAACAGCGCCACGGACGGGATGCCCGCGGCAGTTTCAGGTGCGGGCCGGGCGTCCTCCGCGGGCACCTCGAGCGGCGCCACCTCGTAGGTGCGCTCCGGGCGCACGCGCAGGGGAGAGCGGCTGGTAACCAGGAGCGTGAGTTCCGGCAGCGCCGAAATCAACTTCATAACGACGGCGGTGGCGTCCAGCACGTGCTCCATGTTGTCGAGCACCAGCAGGAGCCGGCGGCCCTCCAGCGCCGTGACCAGTTTGTCCTCCAGCGGCCCGTCGCCGGCGTCGCGGACGCCGAGCTCGTGCGCGATGGCCGCCGGAACGAACTCCGCCGAACGGACGGATTCGAGCATGACAAAGACGACGTCGGCCCCCTCCTTGGCGATTTCCGCGGCCACTTCGATGGCGAGCCGTGATTTGCCGATTCCGCCGGGGCCTACCAGCGTTACGAGCCTTACGTCGGGGCGGTCCAGCAGTTCACGGACGGTGGCGATGGCGCCGGCGCGCCCCACGATGGCGCTGTACGGCGCAGGCACTCGCCCGCCGTCGTAATGCTGTGCCGGCGGTTCCTCCGCGGCCGGGCGACTGGCGTCGAACCGCTCGGCGAGGAGGACGGCGAGGTCGGCGCGGACCAGGTCGCCGAGTTCCTGCGGGTCGCCGTACCTCTTGTAGGAGGCGTCGTCGTCGTTCCGGATGCGGTCCAGCAGCCCGTCCAGGCGAGGCTCGCGCGTAACGCCGTCCTTGACGTAGATCAGCTTGGGCATGCCGGCGGACAAGGCGTACTCGTCCTCGAGCCCGGACACCTCCTCCCCGGGTGCCACCCACCCGTAGCTCCCGCCGTAGATGCCGACGAACACGTCGCTTTGCGCGAGGTAGGAGCGGTACAGGGAGCGCGGCGGGTGGGGGCGGGCGCCGAGCTCAAACATGACCGGCGCCAGGTGCAGCGATTCGACGGCCTCGCGCACGGCGCGGCGCTCCGGCTCGAGCTCCCGCAGGGTGGAACTGACGAAAACCCTGATGCGCTGGTCGGGTGTGCGGATCGACACCGCAGGTGCGTCCATCTACGCAGTTTGGACCACGACGGCGGGCCGCGTCCACCACTTTCGGCCCCGGCGTGCCCCCTTCAGCCCTAGTGTGCCGCGCCGAGCTCGATCAGCAGGACGCCGCCTATGATGAGGCCGAGCCCGAGCATCATGACGGGAGTGATGGCTTCCTTGAAAAAGACCCGGCTGGCCAGGGCGGTCAGTGCCACGCCGGCGGCCGCCCAGATGCCGTAGGCGACGCCGAGGCTCATGCCCTGGTCCAGGGTCAGGGTGAGGAGGGTGAAGGCAAGGAAGTACCCGACGGCAACAGGGATGTACCAGCGGCGCTTGCCGGTGGAGGCGACGCGCAGGAAGAGGGTGGCGGTGACCTCGGTGAGGATCGCCCCTGCCAGAAGCAGCCACATCATGAGCGGGCCATTTCTTTCTCGGGTTCTTGTGCCGGTTCTTTGTGCGACCCCAGTTCCACGCAGAGCACGCCGGCGATGACCATGGCGACGCCGATCATCATCACCGGGGTCAGTGCCTCGCCAAAGATGAGGGCGGCCAGCAGGACCGTTAGCGTCACGCCCAGCGCGGCCCAGATGCCGTAGGCGACGCCGAGTCCCAGGCCTTTGCGGAGGACTGCTGCGAGGAAACCGAAGGAAGCGGTGTATCCGGCAACAACCACAATGAAGAAGACAGGATTATCCAGCGCCGCTTTCAGGGAGAGGGATGCCGTCACCTCACTCAGGATCGCGCCGGCGAGAAGAATCCACTTCATGTAAACAGTCCTTGATGATCGGTTGGGGCTTGGTCCCCTGTTGGGAACACCGCTGATGGCGCTGGTGTTCCCGGGCTTCCCACCCGGCTTGGCCCTTGGGAAGCCCGGGGCGCTGGTTAGGCCTGGGGGACCAGTTCGGAGCCCGCGATGGCGGAGCTGCCGAGGTCACTGCCTGTGAGGGCCTGGCTGGTGTTCAGTGCGTTGGTCCACGTATCAGTATCGGCTACCGCTGCCCAGTTCGAGTTCAGCAGGGTGAGGAGTGTCGTGTGCACGGTCTTTGCATCGGCGAAGCCTGCGTCGTTGGCGAGGTTGATGGCGCCGGTGGCGTCGGAGAGAACCTCTGTGGTGAAGCCAAGGAACTCTGCCTCAACGGCGGAGGCGAGCACGCAGTTGTTGGTCATGTAGCCGGCCAGGGTGACCGTGTCGACGTCGTGCTGCCGCAGCCAGTCGGCGAGGTCCGTGCCGGCGTAGACGGAGCCGTACTGCTTGACCAGGGACTTCCATTCGGCGGTTTTGCGGCGCTCAATTTCGGGGTGCAGCTCGAAGCCTGGCGTGCCGGGCGCGAAAACCGGAGCACCTTCACCTGCGGTGTGCTGGATGACGGCAACGGGAACGCCCGCGGCGGTGGCGGCGTCTATGGCTTTTGCGATGGCGGGCAGGGATTCCTGGTGCGGCGGGTACTGGATTTCGAGGGGGCCGCTGAAGTACTGCTGCTGTACGTCGATGAGGATGAGGGCGCGGCGGGGGGTGCTCATGTTGATGGTTCTCCCTGTTGGTTTTGTGGGCTGCCTTGTGGCGACTTTTCCAGTCTTCCGGTTGCCGGTGCACGCCAACAGTGGCACGAAGGCGGATATACGATGGATTCGGGCCATTGTGGCGGAAGGGGCAGTTTTGAGGATCGCGGTGTACGCCTTTGATGGCGCGACGATGTTCCACCTTGCCGTTCCGCAGATGGTCTTTGATGAGGTGGCCCGTCAGGGTCTTGCCGATTGGAAGACTGTTCTTTTTACTGACCAGGAGGGCGGTATTACAACCGCCGAGGGCTACCGGCTGGGCGAGGTGAAGGGGCCGGAAGCCGCGGAAGAGGCGGATGTAGTGGTGGTTCCGTCATGGTTCGACGACGGGCGCGTCCCCAGCGACTCGCTGCGGCAGGTGCTCCAAGGGGCACATGCTCGAGGGGCGCCCATATTGGGGTTGTGCCTTGGCGCGATTCCAGTGGCGGACGCGGGTTTGCTCGCGGGGCGTGGGGCGGTCACCCATTGGCAGGCGTTTGATTCCCTTGCTGCGCGGCACCCCGATGTCCCGCTCGACCGGTCCGTGCTCTATATCGACCACGGTGACGTTCTGACCTCCGCCGGCACCGCCTCGGCCTTGGACGCCTGCCTGCACCTGGTCCGCGCCCGGCTCGGGGCGGAGGCGGCGAACCAGGTGGCACGCAGCCTGGTGATCGCTCCGCACCGGGAGGGCGGACAGGCGCAGTACATCGAGCACCCGGTGCCGGAGCGCTCCACGGATGATCCGATCTCGCGCCTGCTCGAATGGGCTCTGGGCCGTCTGGGTGAACCCCTCACGATTGACCGACTTGCGGCGCAGGCGCACTTGAGCCGCCGCACCTTTGTCCGCGCCTTCCGGGCAGCAACGGGGACAACCCCGGCCGCCTGGATCCGCGCTCGCCGACTTGATGCCGCCCGGCGGCTTTTGGAGACCACCGACCTGTCGATAGACCAGATCTCCGCCGACTGCGGGTTCGGTAACGCCGTGACCCTGCGCCAAAACTTCGCGGCGGCCTTTTCCACGACCCCCACGGAATACCGGCGGCGGTTTGATACTCGGGTTGGGTGACGGCTCGGGCGGACGCGTGCCCGAAGCTGTCAGGCTCAGGCTTAGGACTTCCCTGAAGGGCTGTCTGGCAATTGCGGATTAGGTTCTATCCTGACGCGTTTTTGGCAGTCGCCTGACGTCAGGTTGGGGTGTGATTCAACCAGACCGTGTGCTGCCTCGGCGGATCCGTAAACAGGGGTCGCTAGCCGCAGGTTCGGGCGCCGAACGGGAGGCGCGGGTCGACGTTCTGGGCTCTGGGTACGAAACCAATAGTCCAGATTCTCCCATCCTAGGTCCCCCGGTTGCGGAATTGGCCCTCGGGACAGTTGAAACGAACACGCACTCTGCTACTGGCTTACGGCAATTGGTCATCCTTAGTCGCTGTAACAGCACGGGTCCATTGGCTGTGACTCCTTACCTAGACGGAGAACTCCAGTAACGCTCCAGTAACGCGGTCTAAAGATAGTGGGGCCAGGAGATCTGCCAGCAAGAGAGGCCTATTGTGCATCGGAGCGAAGTTCGCACCCTTACTAGCTTTTTACTCGTCATCGTACTTTCCGGATGTTGGTGGACGAATGGTCCTCCCACGCCGCCAGTTCCACCTAACGAAAACGGTGCGGCATCCGTAAATTTCACAACCATCATCAGGGCGGGAGGTGCACCAAAATGCACTCTCACCACAACGTATAAGTACGAACCGATATCACCGAAGGCAAATTCCGAAGGATCTGATCAGGCGCAAACGCACCAAGAAAGTCAAGAAGTAAACGCTGGCACGGGTACTTGCAGTTTTCAGGATTCTGCATTGAACCTGAAACAGGGCAGGTGAGCGAATAAGCAGCAGTGCTCTTGGCGGTTGTAAAACAGATCTTCACGCAAGGGATCAATGTCGTCATATTGCAGAATGGAAACTTCAGTTAAGCGGGTCAGGCGACTAATAAGCGTTCGCGATCAACTGAGCCGAAGTGATGGGATCGTGAATTATGAAAAAAATTCGGTTTGCTGCAATTACGGCTAGCTTGTGCATGCTTCCTACTTTGCTGACTGGCTGTATTTTTGACCCCGTAAAGGATGCTGTTGATGTAGCAACAGCTGAAATCGAAGAAAGCATCACTGCAGTTGAACGGGAGTCAGGTGCATGGAGAAATGAGCTCCCGCAGTTGACCGAAGCCCTTACCTCCGCCGCTCAGGATGCACTGGCACAGGGCAAGGCGGATGTTGAGCAGGTCTTAACGGGCACAACAAACTCCGTGCGGTCACTCGCCGAGGACACGATAAAACTATCGGGACTAACCGCTGAGCAACTCGTAGCCAGCTTCGGCGCCGAAGTCCGCTGCAACCTCGACTTTGCTCGGACACGGGTGTCCGCCACCTTGCGCCAATTGTCCGATTCCTTGAAATTCTGGAAAGAGAACGACAAAAAGCTCCCGCCGCCACCGGCTCACTCCGTGTGTCAGCTGACGCCGAGCAGTGTCGAGGCAAGCGCTTCAGGAGAGGGACAGTGGGCGATGACTTTTCCGGCTAACAGGATCATTGGCATATACGGCTACGACTTCACCAGCACGGCATTACCAGGCGTCGAGCTCCGCAATGCCTCAGACGTGATGGTCCGCGAAAGCCGCGTATCTGTCGCTTACGTGACGCGCTACCAAATCAATCTTGATTTTAGCGGTGAGACTTTTGAGCAGATCGCAGAGGGATACAAGTTTGTACTCAGGTGGCCCGACAATCCCGAGCCTAATGCGTTGTCTATTACACTAATTCGTCCATCCGACATCAAGATCACGGCCGTCAACTTCCCAAACAATAATCCACGCGCCCGGGTCGATGTGGTGGCACCCACAGTCGAGATAACTAACATGGGAGGCCAGCCCAGTGGCGATCTAGTCGTGACATGGAAACCCGGCCCTGAGGACCCCATACGAAGCCAGCAGATCACTCCTGTTAGAGCAGGTGAAAAGCGCCTCGTGGCCATGCCTACCTATACCTACCCGCACGCCGGCAGATTCGCGTTTACGGTCAACGCGGGAGGCCTAAACAGTTGGAACGGTGAACTGAACGTCACCCCGTATGCGAACCTTCCGTCCGAAGCCTTTATCGACCTCAGCGGCGAGTGGCCGGGTGGGGGCGGAGACCGCGGCAAAACAATGGCGTTTCCACGCCCAGCAGCCCAAGTACAACTGGAAAAGGACTGCGAGTTGGATACGTCAAGAGGGGGCGGGAGTTTTGAAGTAGAGGACATCGATCACCCGGAGAGAAAGTACACCATTTCCTTCCCGGCGGGATACAACTTTGACTTCCGCGAAGGCACTTTCTGGCGGTCACTTCAGAGCGTTTATGCTTCGTTTGATCCCACCGGTTCGACCCCTCATGCAGAAGCGCAGGTCACCCTCAAAGGACTCGGTGGGCATGGAATATTCGCTTCACGCGGGCCAGAGCGATTCAATGCGCGCTTCACGGTATTCACCCTCTGCCCAAGCAAATAGCTGACAAATACCGCCTGCCTGCGTTGAACCAGAAGGACAGAAGCAAACGTCGCTGATGCCCAAGTCATCCTCCCTTTCGGCTAACTTCAAACTCTGAGCCGTCCATGGCTGGGGTCAGTCAAGTTATCCATGGCTGGAATTGGGAGCCGTCGGGGTAGCTCCCTGGCTGCAGTAGCGGTGGACAATTTATGAGAATTATCCCCCCTGTGGTCGGCTGGCAACCCTTATGCACCGTCGGAACGGAGATTAACTCCTACTGCTTCCGCAGCCAGGGCGGAAGCATTTGTCAGATTGGGGTGTAGTTCCTTTTGTTGCCGAAGATATCGGGGCGCAAGGGCTTCTGGGCCCCTTGTCTGCTGATCCCGAACGCTCGTCCAATTTGTCCCGGGAGAAGCCCTCCGACGTGGCGGCTGGGACAGCGTCGTCCCTAGTGGCAAACCCTGTGGAGAACGCAGCCGCCCGGTTGTTTCCGGTCATGCCACGGCTAAAGTAGCAAGTTTGTTCAGCAGGACACCGCAACGGCGTTGGACTGCCCGGACTCATTGGAGCCGTCGGATGCAGAAATTGTGAAGTTCTCCTGCTTGCCAACAAAAACGGACACTGAAAAGGTGGAAGTGCTTCCCGGCGCGAACCCTCTGGGGTTGCCATTCGCGTAAACAGGGTAGGACTGCACACCAGTGTTGTCTGACGAAGCCTCCCAAGCCAGGATCACCTCACATCCCGTCCGGGTGCGCGTCGATGTACTTATCCGTAGGTTTTGCGGGACTGTTGGTGGCACACTGTCGAACGCATCTGTTGGGCCCGAGCCAGGGTCCGGCCGGGGACGAGGAGCAGGCCGATCTTCCCCGGTTGAGCCCTTGATCTGGTCGACCACATAGGTTATTGGTGCAGGGCCCACGCCGTACACGTCATGGATAAGCTGCAACACCGTAACTATCAGCCCTAGAAACGCAATGATTGTTCCAACAGCAGCTCCGGCGCCGTGTTCTGGTTTAGACAATGGACTCCCACCTTAGATGTCGCTTGCCCTTAGCATGGGGCCTAATTGTTTCAAGGCTGAATGCTCACGCTGTGCTGAGAAGTCCTTGCATCTTCTGTTGACCTACTGCGTCAATACAGGCGGGCCCGGACGTAGCCGTACGTCTGTTGGAGCTTTGCGAATCTTGAGGTCTCGGCCAGTTGCCGCCGACCATTCCGTGATGATTCGTTGGCAGGTGGGTCCGAGCATAAATGCCCCTGGAACACCGGGAAACGGTCCGTCCATGTAGAGGACATACGCAAAGCTGGCCGTCGGTATGAGATTGCTTTCGATTGTCCTCAGCAGGAGGGACAAATCATTGGCCATGGAGACCAAAGAGGACGTCTTCGAATGCGCTGGAAGACCTACTCGTTCTCCTATCAACTTCAAACGATCCGCGGGACTTGCGGCCTGCGCACGGAGATCAGCGACTATTGGTGAGTCGCTGTCCACGGTGAAATATAACCAGCTCAGTGCCGTCGCCGCAGCCAGTTCCTCCCGGGCTAGCTGAGCGCTCTGGCGGCGCGACCGGAGGATGAATTGCAGCTCTTGAGTGATCGCGAATATTCGATCGCGGTCAGTTGAGTTGACTCCGACCAGGTTTCGTATGTTCATAATCGCCTGCCAAATTTCGTACAGAAGTTCTTCGAAGAGCCGGACGAAAGAAGTGTTTGCCGCAGGTGCTTTGTCGTAAGGGAACGGTTTGTTGCCTTCTTCGGTCCCGAAGGCTAGGTCCAGTCCGAAGAGTCGCCAGTACGCATTCCGACGGACTGCTTCGGGTGATGGCCGGATGGCGCTTGTAGACAGCCAAGGAGTCATCGGGTATGCAGCTCCGAAAACCAGCGTCTCCGTCGTGTCGAGCCAGCGCTGGGTGTCAATGGAAGGCACACCAAGAGCCTCACCGCGGCGAAATTCTCTGACTACCCGCTGCATGATTTGAACGATTCTGGTGTTTTCCAAGATGTAGGAGTACATCCAGTGGTCCCACGCAGACCCAGGTGAGGGTGCATACGGGGAAAAACCCCCCAGTTGAAAGAGGCTGCGACGCGCTGGACCCGTCATGGGGATGGTCGATTGCCAAGCGTTCGCTGAGTCCCACACCTGTTCCATATAGAGAACGAGGTCGAGTTGGTCGGCGTTTAGGACGGTAGTCGCAGCGTTCGACGCAGTCATCGGCGCCGGGCCCCCAGGAGGTGGGGTCACCAGTCGCTGAACAAGTTGGGGAATCATTGGTCTACCTCACCTTTCGTAGGAGTATCAAGGAGCAGCCACATCAGGGGCAGGGGCATCAACTGGCGCATCTGCCAGATGGGCAGCACGAGTAATCGAATAGGAGTCCGCGCGTGGGCGAAGATTTGCTCCTTCGATCTGGGCCAAAATCCTGGAGTCTGCCTCAGCGAAGGGGGTCTGGTTAGCATTGAAAACTCTTAGGGAATCGAGGGGTCCGAGCTTTTCCGAGAGCGTCGTATTGATAGTTTCTAAGCGTGCGCTAACGCCGTCGACTCTACTCATGACGCCCATTTGTGCTTCGAGTTGCCTGCAATAGCGTTGCAAGTCCTCGTACGGAGCGGCCTCTATGTCCTCTGGCTGCTTGCTACCTTGAAATCTTTCTAACCCCTTCCTCAGCTCACTTAGATCCTGCTGAAGAATATGCTGTTCCCTTTGTAGATACTCATTCTCTTTTGAAATCTCCTTATTACGAGCTTCCACCTCTGCGTACATTTCTTTAAATTGGGATAGTTCTTCCGTCGTTTGTTGCAGTTTTCCGTTAAGCTCTGAAATTTGTTTCTCTATGTCCGCTAATGACGTCTTGTCCTCCGATTGGCTGCGGGACGCCTGTGCATCATTGGGCTTAGTGTTCATTACCTACTGTCTCCTAATCATTTATGCGGCTGCTGGTGCAGCCGTCATCCAGTTCCTAGCTCGCTCAATCCATTTCGTCGATTCCTCAGGATGTTGAGCCTCCCTGAGTCCAGCGAGGGCCACGATGCGGATCCCTTCCGTGTGGCGCCAATGCGGGGAAGTCCACAGGGAGGCGCCGCCGGCACGCTCGAGGTGATCAAGAGCGCCCGGTGCGACCCTTGCTGGGTCAATTACGCTTGTCATTGGGCGCTGGCCCAATTGTGGAATGGGCGCCTCGAGGCATGCCGCTGCAAGGGACGGTAGTTTCTCATGTGATTGTTCCAGGAGCCGACGTAACGTCGGATCAACAGTGGGACGGGTCAAAGGAAAAGCGGTTAATACAGCTCGCTCCAGCTCATCCCATGGCCCAGCCCCGAATACGTGTCGACAGAAGGCACAGCCGAGAATCGTTCTTAACCAACCTATCGGGTGAGGGTCACCGGCGGGCCATCGAAGAATAGTGCGAGCATCTCCTACCACATCGAACAATGCCGTAACTGAGGCATAACCGGTGTGTAAAAAGGCGAAGACGTCAGCGGTGATCTCAGAAGTCCACGGGACCCACATATCAGCCAGTTCGCGATTACCGGAAAGAGTGGCCCTCAAAGATTTTTCGAGTGCGGGATTCCAATTAATCAAATAGGCGACTTGATGTCCCGTTTCGTGGAATAGAGAGGTGGGACGATACAAATTATGTCTTACAATTTTTATCGCCGCCACGGGGTTCACGCTTCCGGGCGCCCACAACCTGATGCCCGACCGGATGATCGAAGCACCCATACCCTTGTCCACGTAGGAGAGCACGGGAACTGACGTGATTCCCGCTTGCGGCAAGATCGGCTCCATGCTCTGGGAAGCGAGTCCGTCCAGAGCTTGTAGAGCCGCTCGGAGCTGGGGGCTGGTCCGTGAATTCACAGCGTCGCCAAAAAAGTCCAGGGTGGTCTCAACTTGGGTGAACCGTTGCCGGAATAGCTGAACCGCTCTTCCGGCTTCGGGCAGCTCAGACTGGTCGCGTTTGGCTAATTGGGTTAGAGCCAGCGCTGCCCTGCCCAAAGTCAACAGTTCCCTGACAAGCTCAGCCATATGGCGTCGAAGGGGGAGTCCTACGCGCGCTTCGACTGAGGACCACGACTGCTCTGATGCAAACTCTTCCGCGTCAAGGAAAGTAGTCGCGGCGGCCAGCCAATGGGAGGTCTGGCGCTCTAAATCATCAGCGACGGCTTGTAGACCGTCTTTGGTTGCCATCATGGCCGTTTAAGCCCAGGCGTGACGTTCACAGCACCTGTCGGAACGCCTCGAAATACATCTCCTGAAACAACTGACTTGATTGTCGCCAGGCCAAGTTGTCCGTTCAGGGCTTGCCGCACCACTTGCATAGCGGGAACGTTAGCAAGGGAAACTGTAACCGTAACGCCGCTGCGGGGGTCGGCTGCAGCCCTCCCAAATTCGGCTGCCTTTTGTCTAATCCATTCAGTGATAAGAGGCATTATCCACGATTTAATTGCCTTGCGCAGGGCAGCCACGAGGACTGGCATCAACCGCTTCAGCGCTGCTCCAACAAACTCTTCACCCTCCTCAAACTCCTTCATAATTCGGATGCGGCCATTAGGCTTATTGAAGGATTCCGCTAATCCATCCCAGGCAGCGGTAATCGCCGGAACTAAAGCTGCGGTGCCACGGCCGGCGCGCACTCCTTCAGCAATTCGCTGCGCATCCGGCTCCGAGAAGTAAAATGCACACGTGATCCGGGATGTGATGGTGTCGATAACAAGCCATGCTTGAGTCGGTGTCGAAGTAGTCGACCGATTACGTCGCGGTGCCGTAGTAGTTGTTGCTGCATTAAGTGGCTCTATATAGTAAAAGCGTTGTCCTGCCGCCACGCGCTGCCGGCTGCGTAGAAATACTTGGGGGACGGCTACGCCGAGACTAGGCTCTCGCAATAGTAGTGCCGCAGCCCGCGGGGTCAGCGGATGTAGCTGGGCAAGTGAAATCCCCCTGAGACGAGTCCGCTCTAGAGATGCGATGCGCCGCAGGGACGTCCCTACTGTCGCTTGAAATATGTGTATGCGTGCTTTGAAGGGAACCCGCAGTCCGACCGCCCTCAGGCTTGCGCCCAGGGTGATGCCGCCAAAGGTTTTGACACGATCGGCAGCGTCCGATTTCACTTCGACTTCCGGTGCTCGATTGTAGCGTCGATACGGTCTTGTGCTGCGCACGCGCCGCCCAACAAATCGTCCTCCCAATGCTGGGGCTTTACGAATTTCATCCCGTACTAAGCTTCCGGGAAAATTCGAGGCGACGGCGCGTTCGAAAGAACGGACAGCCGCGAAGTGCATGAGATCCTCGTCTTCGAGTTCGTAATCTTCGCTTTCGGCCAGCCCCCTAACGGTGTCCTCGATAGTGTTCGCTAGCAACACCGGGATCGCTTCGTCCTCACGCTCCAGTTCCTCTTGCTCAAGAGAGACCAATCGCAAACCGGTGTCCACGATCGCCGAGGACAACGGGCGAGCAAGTTTCGGGTCAACCCATTTGCTTATGAGTTGTGCAAGGTACTTGGCCAGGAAGCCAACGACGCGAGGTCGGCCAACTATTCTGATTCCCGTGCGTAGGGCAGCGAGTAGCACCGGTACGAATTGCTCGATGGCGGGTGAAAGGTCGTCACTACCCCGGGCACCTTGAAGTGCAGTGATGAGGCGTCCCCGTGCTTCGGCAAGGGCTTCTAATTCGCGGCTGCCGTCTGTGCTCTCAAAACTCTCTTCGAGATCGAACGTTTCAGATTCACCCGCCTCGGTTTCGCCATAGGCCAGCGCTTCAGCCAGCGCTGCGTCAAATGATTCGGCCAAAGTTTCTGGGTCAACTGACATTGCGGGTGATGCTGCAAAGTCTTCAGTGTGCCTGTCACCCTCGTACTCATCTTCCAGCTCCAGCTCTTCCTCGCCGAGAATTCTTCGTGACAGCAGGCGTGCCGGTGCTTGAAGGGGGAGGGGCAACCTGCCAATGGCGAAAGACAAGACCCGCTTGAGGAGTGGCGACACCAGCCTTTTAAGCGCCTTGAGCGCCCCTAGCACGAGGCCTCCGGCAACTTTGCCTACTTTTTTCGCCGCTCCAACGACGAATTTCACAGCACCTTTTGCTTTTCGGATGATGCCTCGAACGAAGTCCTCTCCTGCGATAGACACTTCCAAGGTAGAGGGATCCAACCGGTCTAAATACTCGTCCAACTGCTCATCTCTGAACGATTCGAGGTCTTGCCCGGACAGTGCTTCGAGAAGCTGATCCAAGTATTGTTCACTCGCAATTCGGACTGGTGAGAGATAGTTCTCAGCAATACGTTCCTTTTCGAAGGCTGCACTAGGAGTGGGTGTTTCTTCCGAGAACCGATCGGCGATGCTCTGCTCAGCCTCTGCAAGCAATTCGCCCAGAGCTTCGTCAAAAGCCTCGTCTCGCATCGCGTCATAGGCCTCGTTGAGCAAAGTTTCTGTCTCACTTATGGACTCTGTTCCTTCTGCTTCAGTGAACGGGCTGAAGTCTTCAGTCCAGGGAAGAAAGCCCACCGAATCCGGCCTTGAACTGGCCTCTTCAGTTTCCCGGTCGGCGTCGATTCCCAGGGTCTCGGCGAAGGGGGCTTCCCAAAATGGCTGCGCTCCAGGGCTATAGTCATTTCCCTGCCCCTGAATGATGGTCATCACAGCTCCGTTCTTATGTGTTGAGTTCCTCGGTTACCTGAGCATTGAAGGCATGTTCGTCTGCAGCGGGAGCTGGTAATGCCCCCTAGAAGCAAACCGATGCATATTTCGGCACAGTAAACCGGCATGCGTTACTGCGCTGTTACTACAGCGTTACTGCCATAAACACCACACAAGGACCTGCCCCCAGGGCCTGTCCCCAAAAAAGACGCCGGAAGCCCGCGCGCGAATTCGGGCTGCAGCAAACCAGGCAAAGCTGCCAATGGAGAGCGTCCTGGGGTGGAAAGACTGTGAGCATCCATGAACAACGCGCGAGTAACAGACGCTTCCGAGAATGGTTGTGAGGGAATTGACATTTCCAGTTTGAAAGGCATTGCTGAAATGACTACCAGGTCCAGGGAGTTCGTCGTTACTAAAAAAGCCGGAACAGCACAGACGGAAGTGTATGGCGGAGGAGGTGCGTGGGTGGCCACTTTCACTCAAGGGGCGCGGACGGTAGCGCTTGCCGGTACCGAAAGGACATTTTCTGAAACCACCTCGAGCGCAGTTGTGATTAGCAAGATCCATGTCAGACTGCTACCGGCACCATTTACGGGCAGCGTCAACCGGCAATGGCTGCGCCCAGCCATTTCTGATTCGTCTCCAGACTTGCTGGACATGTCCCTGCAGTACATTTCTGGGGCCCCAGCCCTTTACGATTCGGCAGGGCTCCAAATTGCGGGTCACGCCAAATACGGTGTCTTGTTAGCAAACGGAAAACGAGACGAAGGCGCTGATTTCAATGATTACCTAGGTGTCACGTGGGAATACCTGGGAAGGAGGGACGCCCCGGAACCCGATCAGCTGCATTGTCTGGACTGCTCAGGGTTCGTTCGAATGCTGTTCGGCTACCGTGCAGGCATGAACATGACGCTTTCCCCTGCACCCGGGCAACTACCGCGACGCGCCTTCCAGATGTACGAATATGGCCCGGGTGTCTTGATTCAAGGAAGCGGAAGCCAGGTAAAAACTCTGGACGCCATACAGCCAGGAGATCTGGTCTTTTTCGATGCAGAACCAAACGAAGCTACCGGACAAATCGATCACGTGGGAGTTTTCCTGGGCACCGATACCAACGGCAAGCACCGCTTCATCTCCAGCCGTCAAAAAGCGAACGGACCTACCCTGGGCGATGTTGGAGGACCATCCATCCTTGACGGAACGGGCTATTACGCCAAAGCTTTTCGCGGCATCCGCCGCCTCTGAAGCTTGCTGCAACGTGGCACTGCCGTACCGGGAGCGACTCTGGACCGGAATGGCGGCCATGGCCGATGGTCAGAAGATACTTTAGCTTCTATCTCAAGCTCTCGCTCTAGTAAATTTGCGTATCCCTTTGAAAACGGGTTTGAGGCGATCCAAGGCATCTGTTGGCGTCGTAATTAACTCCATATCACTGAGGGCGGACTGCACCAAGTTGATAATGCGTCGATCGTCTTCGCCAAAGTCGGACGAATCCTGCAAACTGAGAATGTAGTCCTTCAGCTTGCTTGCTGTCGCCTCCACGGCCTCGCGATAAGTCCTTTGCCATGTCTTATCTACGTGTTGACGAATCCAGGAAAACTCTTCCAGCGATCCCCTTTCTTTAGCCCAGCCATGGGCCAAAGAGCCAAGATCTTCAATGCTTATCCACAGCTCTGCAAAGCGGGCCGCCCTATCTGAAAGTTCGGGTAATCCGGCACTGCCCTTCCGAGCGTGGTCGATCCCGAAACCAATAAGAGCGCCAGCCGCCATTTCACCCGCCTGCTTCACCAACTCCTTCCCCCCCTCGCCTGCGGCTGCCCCCAGTTCAGGTGGTAGACCGAACTGGCCTGCTACCGCTGCTCCCACTACTGGCGGGATAATCCGCATCAACACCCTAAGCAGCGTGGAAGTGGCGGCCAGCATCACTGGAGCTGCTTGGCGAGGCGCGAAACGCGGGTCGAGCCTTTCCTCCAGTCTCTTGACTATGAGGCGAAGGTGAGACCGCGCATCGTCCAGTTCGGCACCTGTGATGGTACGCCGCCGAAAGGCCTCACCCACCACTACCAGCGCAGCTTCCGTTTCATCCACCATCTTGTAAAGCGGAGGCGGAGGCCTGTATCCAAAGGCGTGAAGTAGTGGCTCCAACGAGCGCTGCGCGAAACCAATCAGGTTTTCGATGCGATCGGTCTCTATTACCAGACTGGCTGTTTTGAGTGTTCTCCAGAGCTTGTCGTCCTCGACAACGTCGTGAACCGCTTGAAGTGCTGCGCTGAGCATAGAGGCCAGAGACCGCGCGAGTTCTGGATCCTGGCGCAGGTACTGTAAATCGCTCGCTTCTTCAGAAACGAGGTCGTTATAGGCTTTTGCGAGGCTATAAGCGTGATCTGACCGGGGTCCCTCAATCATCCTGAATCTCCTGCCTTGCGGGCATACCAGTGTCCATTGATGAAATCCCCCGCCGCGTTACTGCTCCGTTACTGCGACAAATTCACAACCTCCAATGCGGTGGGCGTTCTCCATCAACTCGAGAGGAATAAAGGCCGGGTGGGCTACCGCAGCTCTTCACTTCTGTCCTTTCCAGAGCCGCAACATGTGTCTTCGTCCGAGTTGCTTGTTTTTCAACTTGGGGAGTTGTCATAGGTGTAGACGGCGGCCATGGCCAGGGGTGAGGTGGAGCGTCCAAAGGTATCAAGCGCCTCCGGGTCAGCCCACAGCGATTACGCGTAGTATCACCCCGTGCCCTACGGGCGGGGAATGCCGGCCGGGGCTTGAATCCGCAGATCCCTGCGACAGATGCCGGGTTCTTACATCCAACGAGCATCCGGATCGAACGCCGATATTGGATATTCTGTCAAGCTATTCGCGGAGGTATTGGCGGAGTCCGGGGATTGCGAAGTCGACTTTGCCGTAGCCGGCGGACTCGATCAGGCCCGCAGCGATGAGCCTATTCCGGTACTTGGATACGACGTTGGGCTTGGCTTTGAGGATTGCGCCTATCTGGCCGGCGGCAGAGGGCCCGTCCTGGCCGGCCATCGCGTCAAGGAACTCGCGGTCTCTGTCCGAGATGTCTGACAGTGCTGATTCGACGACCGCCAACGTGTTCCGTCGTTGGGCCGTAGCGATTCCACGCTGGACGTTGGTCTGGTCGAGTTTCCATCCTGCCTTGTCGGCTTCGAGGCAGAGGTAGTAGGCGACCAGTCGGATCAGGAAGGGATACCCCCCGTGGCTTCGGCGGCCTTTTGGATGAGGTTGGGGGAGATGCCGATGCCTCCCTGGCTGAAGAGCTCGCTGTACGATGCGGTGACTTCGGCGATGGCGGCTTCGTGGAGATTGATCCTGTCGGCTCGCCGCAGGAAGGTGGCAACGCCTTCATTGAGGAGATCAGACACGGCCGACGGGAGGCCGGCGAAGATCAGGCCGATCGGCAGCCCGTCGCGGATGAAGTGCTGGACGTCGGCGGCCAGTTGGGCGATTTCTGTCCTGCCGACCGCGTGGATCTCGTCGACGGTGACGAGTCCTGTGCCTTTCGCATCCAGCCAGCGCAGCAGTTCGTTCCCCGTCCGGCGCCAATCGGCCGCCCGTTCCGGAGGGAGCTGGGTTGTCAGTCCGAACCCTGCTGCGGAGAAGGCGGTGATCCTCCGGGAAGGGGGCCCGTCCCCGTAAAAGGATTCTGCACCGCACCCTCCTCGGGTGAAACTTGGTGAAAGCAGTGAAACTCCTGCCACGCTAAGCCAGCCTCTCGACCAGAAGCAAGACCGCCCAGGGGAGTCGGTAGTATCGGGGCCATTCCTCAGGTTTTCATCACCCGGGCGGCACTCGCCGCTCCGTGTGCTCGTCAATGGAGGGCTGGAGTGTGTTGTCCGACGCTGCGCGCCAGCTATCAGCTCTTCATCAAAGCCCTACTGGATGCGGCCACAGACTGAGCTTCCTACTGCATAGACACAGAGGCGCTTTCAGTCCCGCCACCCGCCGACGCCATCTGCTGGAAAGGTAACGGAGGGCATCCCGGACAACTTCAAGCAGTCGCTGTTCTGGGCCTGTCTCAGAAAGAAGTCAAGACGAACACGAAAGCTCGTCCGATTGGTGTGCCCTCACTAGACGGTTCCTTACCGCATGGCAGTTTAGCCAGGGTGGGGGCGTGCGGCGCCTGTCACGAGAGGTAGTGCAGAATCGCCCGGGCCGTTTCCTCCGGAGCACTGACGTGGGGGCAGTGTCCGGTGGCCTGAAGCTGCATCAGGGTGCTGTGTTCCAGATTCTTGTGCAGGTAAGCGCCCACTTCCGGCGGGGCAAGGCGATCGTCGGAGCACTGCAAAATCAGGCAGTTGGTGCGCAACTTTTTCAGTTGAGGGCGGGTGTCGGAAAAGAAGGTTACCTCGGCGAAGTGGCGTGCGATGGCGGGATTTGTCCGGCAGAAGCTGGCACGCAGGTCCTCCGCTAATTCCGGCTCCTGCGGGTTACCCATGACCATGGGCGCCAGGGCCGCTGCCCAGGCGAAATAGTTGCTGTCCAGGGATGCCAGCAGACCCTCGATGTCTTCCCGGGAAAACCCGCCCACGTACCCGTCGTACGGGTCATCCGTATGACGGGGCGAAGGAGCAAGCAAGACAAGGTGGGAGAAACGGTTGGGGTCCCGCACTGCGGCGATCACGGCGATCATTGTGCTGACGCTGTGGCCCACCAGGATGACGTCCTCAAGTTCGAGGGCAGCGCAGATCTCGAGCAGGTCTGACGCGTACCCGTCCAGGGACCCGTACTTCTCCCAGTCATAGGCGCTGATGTCGGAGTTTCCCGCACCAACATGATCAAAGAGCACCAGCCGGTAATCATCAACGAAGTAGGGCAGCAGCTTCCGCCACATAGCCTGATCGCAGCCAAAACCGTGGGCAAACATCATTACGGGCCCATCATCCCGGCCGGTTATGGTGACATTGTTCCGGCCGATTACCGCAGCAACTGCTTCGATCACATTCTCACTGACGCTCGTCTAGGGTGGTGTCCTGCCCCAGACTATCCACGGGAAACAAAGAATCCTAGGGATGCTCCCACTATGACCTTCACGGCTGGAAGTCGGGAGCCGTCGGGGTAGCTCCCATTGCAGCAGTAGAGGTGGGTTACCCATAGGAAATCCCCGGCAGGATATTCCTGCCGGGCATTCCAGTGAAGTAAGGCCTACTTGCTGCCCGCCGCTGTACGACGTTCCCACCGCTTCATGAGCTGCGGCACGACGGCTACGAGGATCACGACGACGTAGGCGGCGATCGAGAACGGTGTCGAGATCAACGCGCCGAAGTCTCCGTCTGAGATGGACACTGCTCGGCCAGATCAGCGAGAAAGGGTTAACTGACGGCCATCTCACCAAGCTTTGACCATCCATCCACCCTGACGTTGACGATGTCCGGCGTCGCGGAGAGGTAGGCGGGAAGTTCGGTAGTGGCTTGTTTGAAATGGTCCGACTTAACGTGTGTGGTTCCGGACTCGTCGTCGCGGAAGGCCTCCACCAGTACGTAGGTGTTGGGTTCTTGGACGGAGCGTGACCACTCGAAGAAGAGGCATCCTTCTTCTGCATTCGTTGCGGTAGTGAAATTTCTGGTGATGTCAGCCCAATTATCGGCATGCTCAGGTTTTACGGGGAATTTTGCGGTAATGAAAATCATTTCTGATCCTCTGTTGAAGGAGTTACGAACACTGCCTGATGCATCGCGTTTCAGCTGTGCGGACAGCACTATGCGGGTCGTCTGCGGCCGCCCAACCGGTCTGGAGACACATGGCCAAGGCTGCGATCCCCACGCCAATGGCGAGTACGCCGGGGAACTGCACTGCGGCGTCGTTGGTTGTCAGGGCACGAGGATGGCCCGGCCGCGCACTTTGCCCGCGTCGAGGTCGCTGATGGCCTGTTGGAAGTCATCGAGAGCGTATTTCTGGGTATGCAGGGTGACGGCACCGCGTGCCGCCAGGGCCATCAGGTCCTGGAGATCGTTGTAGGAGCCGACGAGATTGCCGATGATGTTGATCTCGGCCGAAACAATGTCGATGGTGGGGACATTGATGTTCTCGCCGTAGCCCACAACGTAGTAATCCCCGGCCTGGCGGAGCATGGCGACGCCCTGGGCGGTTGCGCCTCCTTCACCGACAAAGTCAATGAGCGCCTCCGCTCCTTTGCCATTGGTCAGTGCAAGAACTTGCTCGACTTGGGTGCCGTCGGCCAGGACGCCTTCATGCGCCCCGATTTCCTTGGCGAGGTCCAGGGCGGCAGGGTTGCGGTCGACGACGATGATGCGTGCGGGTGTGAGCGCCGTGAGGACTTGGATCCCGATGTGTCCCAGTCCGCCCGCGCCGATGACGACGCAGGTGTCCCGCGGGGTCAACCGCTTGGCTGCTTTAGCGGCCGCGTGATAAGCGGTCAGGCCTGCGTCGGCCAGCGCGGCGACGTTGGCGGGCTCCAGGGAGTCGTCGATTTTTACGACAGATCGGGCGGACGTCAGAATGTATTCGGCGTACCCGCCGCTGGTGTCGATGCCCGGGAACTTGCTCTGCTCGCAGTGCACGTCGTCCCCGGAACGGCAGGCGCGGCAAAGACCGCAGGTGATGAGGGGGTGCAGGATGACTTTGTCGCCTTCCTGCACGTTGGTGACGGCGCTGCCGACTGCGTGCACCCATCCGGCGTTCTCGTGGCCAATGGTGTAGGGCAGGTGGACCTGGGATTTTTCGGCCCATTGTCCCTCGAGAATGTGCAGGTCCGTGCGGCAAACGCCGGCGCCGCCGATTCTGACGACGACGTCGAAAGGGCCGGTGACTACAGGGGCCGGTACTTCTGCCATTTTGAGGCCTTCGTGGTAGCCGACTACCTGGACGGCTCGCATGGTGCTCATGAGTGAATCTCCTTGACTTTAAGCGGAAGTAGTTCGTGGTGGTCTTTGGCCTCGGCGCCTTCGGGGCGTGCGCGCTGGTCTGCGCCGGAACCCTCGTAGCGTGTGCGCAGCAGGCCGCGGCAGAAGTGCGCGTTCCCGTCAATGGAGATGCGGGTCGAGCGTGCCCGGCGCAGTGCCATCGGGACGGCCTCAGGGGGATATGGGTCGCCGTCGTGGTTAACCAGGACGATGGAATCAGCGGCCTCGGGCAGGCCGAGCGCTGAGCGCCTGCGCAGCAGAGAATCCTTGTTTCTTCCGGTTGGAAGGTCCCCGAGGCGAATGGTCCCGACCTGCGTTTCCGCTAGTTCGGGGTTGGCGCGAAGGAGGTCGGTAAGGCACCTTTCCATGGCAGCGGTGTGGGCCTTACGGCGGAACGTCCAGCGCAGCTCTTCCAGGCTGTCCTCAGCTTCGTGCAGGAACGTGCCGCGGTACCCTGCGTCTGCCGCGAGCCCGGCATTGATGAGGTGGGA
>NZ_JARHXQ010000103.1:0-17129 GCF_029222765.1 Arthrobacter sp. Cr_A7
CCAGGTCCATCAGGTCCAGCAGGTGTGGCCCCAAATCATGCAGCGGGCCGTACTCATCCCGCCAGCCCTGCCGGCCTTGCGCACTCAGGAAGCCCGAATCGAGGAACCCGCCGTGAAGGTAGCTTGCGGACACGCCCAGGATGGAGGCTTTGCTCCGAAGTTCGGCGGCGGCTGCAAGGAAGTCGCGGGTCCGCCGGTGGTAGCGCTTGGTGAGGACGACGGCAGTTGCCACGCCGTTGCGCCGCGCAGCTTCGGCGACAGCGGAGGCTTCGGCCATTGACGCCCCCAGCGGCTTTTCCAGCAGAAGGGCCAGCCCCGCATCGGCCGCCTGTGGTGCGAGTTCGGCCTGAACGGGTGGCGGGACAGCGAAGTCAACGGCTTCGCATGAGGCAAGGAGCTCCTCGAAGGAGGCGAAGGCCGGGACTTCATGCTGTCGTGCCAGCCGCGCGGCGTTGTCGGCGTGGGCAGACCAGACGCCGGTCAGTTCTGTTTCGGCGCCAGCGCTGTGCAGGGGTGCGTGCATGGTGGCCGCCCACTGTCCAGCTCCCACGAGCCCGACTTTGACAGGGGCGTAGTTGGGAGCGGAACGCCCGGAAGCGGAGTCGGAAAGCATGTGATGAAGATACTGCACATTCTGCCTAACGTCTATACACAAGTGGGCTAGCGCTTATGCTAATGTCGGTTACGTCACATCCTTTCAGGACCTCTCCGACCACCTAAGGACCGCTACAAAAGTGTCCCGCTTCCTTCGCATTGCTGCACCGCGCAGCGTCGCTGTCATTGACCAGCCGTCGGCCCCGCTGGAACCCGGCCAGGCACGTATCAGGACCATCTACTCCGGCATCTCGGCAGGCACTGAGCTGACGGCCTACCGGGGCACCAACCCCTACCTCACCTCTGTCTGGGATCCTCAGTCCCGACTGTTCCAGCCCGGGCACGAAGCGCTTGGATACCCGCTGGATGGCTGGGGCTACTCGGAAGTTGGCGAAGTCGTTGAGATTGCCCCGCCCGCACGCCAGGATGCCGGAGCCGCCGAAGCAGAACCTGCAGTGCGGGTGGGCGACGTCGTCTGGGGTATCTGGGGTCACCGCGACGAAGGGATCCTCGCTGCGGAGTCACTGCGCGGCCACGTGCTGCCGGAGGGGATAAACCCGCTGGCGGGCGCCTTCGTCCGGGTGGGGGCCATCGCATTGAACGCCGTCCTTGCCGCAGACCTTGGCCCCGGTTCCACGGTGGCCATCTTTGGCCAGGGCGTTATCGGGTTGCTGGCAACCCGCTTCGCAGTGCTGAACGGTGCAAGCGTCATTGCAGTGGATGGCATCGAGAACCGCCGCGACCGCGCCCTGGCCTGGGGTGCCGAGGATGCCCTTAGCCCGTCGCCGGAACTGGCTGGCGAGATCCGCCGGATCACGAGCGGCGCCGGTGTGGACGTGGCCATCGAACTTAGCGGCAACTACCGGGCACTCCATGAGGCCACCCGGGCCGTGGGAGCGGACGGCACCGTCATCGCTGCCGGTTTCTACCAGGGCGAGGCTGCCGGTGTCCGCTTCGGTGAGGAGTTCCACCACAACCGCGTCCAGCTTCTGGCTTCCCAGATCGGCTCCGTTCCCAACCGCCTTCGTTCACGCTGGACGGTTCCGCGGCTGCAGCAGACGGTGGCGGACTATCTCGCCAAGGGGTTGCTGGATGCCCCGTCGCTAGTCACCCATACCTTCCCTCTCGCGGATGCCGCGAAGGCCTATGAACTGCTGGACACGGATCCCCAATCCGCGCTTCAGGTTGTATTGGAGTTCTCATGACGTTGATTACCGTGCAGGAACAGCACCTTTCCGGCAGCAGCCTGGAGGAAAAATTCGACCAGGCGTTAGCGTGGGGCTTCGGGGGGATTGAACTGCGGTCTGCAGGGAACCTGCAGTTCCAAGACCGGTTGCCCGAACTGCGGCGCGCCCGTGATGCAGGGGTGGTGATGCCCACCGCCTGTGTTGAGATGTCCCACTTTGTTGGGGCGTTCGATGACGCGCTCCGGAAGGACGCCGTCGCGCAACTGAAATCGCAGCTCAGCGTCATGGCGGAAATCGGCGGACGAGGGGTCATGACGCCGGCGTCCTACGGCATGTTCTCCAAGCGGTTGCCCCCGTTCGTGCCGCCACGGACTGACGAGGAGGATACGGCGGTCCTGGTGGAAGCCTTTACTGCTCTCGGTGAGCACGCGGCGTCAGAAGGAGTGGAGATCTACCTGGAACCACTCAACCGTTACGAGGACCATATGATCAACCGCCTCGCCGATGGCGTGCGGCTGCTAAAGCTCGTTGGCCAGGACGCGGTCCGGCTGGCACCTGACACGTATCACATGAACATCGAGGAAAGTGATCCTGCTGCAGCGCTGCAGGAGGCTGCCGCGTTCATCGGGCACATCCAGGCAAGTGACTCCAACCGATTGGAACCCGGCGCCGGCAACGTGGACTGGGCGCTGTTCGGCGCCACCCTTAAATCCATTGGGTACCAGGGGACCGTGGCCTTGGAATCCCGCCTCTCCGGCCCCGCAGAGGAAGTCCTGCCGCGCGTACCCTCCCTGCTGGGGCGCTACCTGTGAGCGCCGCAGCAGGCCCGGGTAACGGGGGCACCCCGGTGTCCGCCGGGCAAATCGCAGCCCGCTCCACTGCCGTCCTTGAATCCAACTGGCGCAAGACCCACACCGTCCCAGCCGCCGGCCTCTACCCGCACCAGTGGAGCTGGGATTCCTCCTTCATCGCCGTAGGCCTCAGCCGGGTGTCACCCCGCCGCGCCGGCCAGGAGATGGACGCCCTCTTCGCCGGGCAATGGGACGACGGCCGGCTGCCGCAGATCGTCTTCGACCCGCACCGGGACCAGGACTACTCACCCGGTGCATCCTTCTGGCAGTCCCGGCAAATCCCGGGTGCTCCGGAGTGGGTAGAAACGGCGGGTCTGATCCAGCCGCCCAACCACGCCTGGGCGGTGTGGAAGATCCACCAGGCCGACCCCGCCGAATCCCGCCGCCGGTCCTTCCTGGAACGGAACTACCCGAAGCTGGTCCGGTGGCACGCATACCTTTCCGGCCGCCGCAACAGGGGCGGGTCCGGGCTGGCGTCCATTGTGCACCCCTGGGAATCAGGCACGGACAACTCCCCGCTCTGGGACACCGTGATGACCCGCATCCCGGCGGACTGCAAAACCGAACTCAACCGCCCCGACCTGCAGCACGCGGACCCGGGCGAGCGTCCCAGCCAGAAGGAGTACGGCAAGTACTTCTGGATGGCCGAACGCTACCGGGACCATCACTGTGACGACGCCGATGCGCACTACCCGTTTTTGATGGAGGATCCGCTCTTCAACACCCTCCTGGCCGTTTCCGAACTCGCCCTGGCGGACATCGCGGCGGAACTCGGCCTGCCAGGCACCGCCCACCGGACGCGGGCCAAGCTCATCACCGCCGCCCTGGAGGAGCTCTACGTTCCGGAACTTGGCTGCTACTCAGCCCGCGATATCACCGATGGAAGCGTTGTCCACAAAGCCACCATCAACGGCCTGATCCCTTTGCTGCTGAGCGGCCACACCCACACCGATGACCTGCTCGCCACACTGAACGGGCCACGCTTTATGGCCGGTAAAGCGCTGCTCGTACCCAGCTATGACGCCACCGCCGATGACCACAACCCAGCCCTCTACTGGCGAGGACCAGCCTGGTTCAATATGTCCTGGATGGTGGCCGAGGCGCTGGAACGGGTGGGCCGCAGGGAGCAGTCGAACTACCTCCGCGGCAACATCGGCAGGCTTGCCGCCGAGCACGACTTCCCGGAATACGTCGACCCGTGGACCGGAGCCGCCCACGGCACCCGCAGCTTCAGCTGGACTGCCGCACTGGCATTAGAAACTACATACCCCAGGAGCGCTTCATGACCGCCCTCGCCCCTCCTTCCGCAGTCTCGGTTCTGGTGGCACAGGGCGCCATGATGCGCGGCGCCGCTGACGGCAGCGTCGGCAATGCCGCCGCCCCTGCGGTGGGGACCGAAGGCCTTTATGTGGCGGACACCCGCCTTTTGTCCCGCTGGATTCTGGAAATCGACGACTCCACCTTCTGGGAGGTGGGAAGCGTACGCGAACCGGGCCGTCGCCACACTGCCCTAAGCCCAGCGGCTCGGCGGAACCAGACCCACGACCTCGTCGCCTTCCGTACACAGGAACTGAACGCCGGTGGTCTCACGGAGACCCTGTCCATCCGCAACCTCGGGCGGGAGCCCATCACAGCGCGGCTGCAACTGCGGGCAGGAACGGATTTCGCTGACCAGTTCACTGTGCGCACCGACGGCCGGACCTTCGATCTCAGCGGCGCCACCAGCAGCCTGAAATTGCTCGACGACGGCTCCCTCACATTCGACTACACCCATACATTCGGCGGCCGGACCTTTAAAGCAGGACTGCATGTCACGGCCAGCACGACACCTTCCGTCTCGCCTGAACCGGAAGCCGGCCGATTTGTGGGCGCCGTCTTGTCATGGGACCTGCCACTGGCTGGCGGGGAGACGAAGACCCTGACGATAGCCGCCCTGTCCGTTGGGGATTCCCGTCCACCGGCTCCCACCCCGGCAGGAAGTGCTGCCGACGGAAGTGCTGGTGCTGTGGACCCGCTGGCACGGCAAAGCCTGAAGGACCTCGATTCGCTGCTGATGCCCTGCCCGGTGCAGCCCGCCCTGACCATTCCCGCGGCCGGGTTGCCCTGGTTCCTCACCCTTTTCGGCCGGGACTCCCTCCTGACGTCCATGCTCACCCGGGCTGAACGCCCGCAGCTGCTCGGCGATGTCGTGCGTGCCCTCGCCGCCACCCAAGGCACCGTCTACGATCCGCTGCGTGTGGAGCAGCCGGGCAAGATGGTCCACGAGGTGAGGGTCAGCGAGCTGGCACAGCTCGGCGCCGTGCCCTATGGCCGGTACTACGGCACAGTGGATTCCACGCCCCTGTTCCTGATGGCCCTAGGCTGCCTGGACGATCCCGTGCTGCTCCGTGAGCTTGAGCGCCCTGCCCGCGCCGCCGTGGAGTGGATTCTGGGTGACGGCGGCCTGTGGGACACCGGCTTCCTCCGCTACACTCCTGACCCCAACGGGCTGCTGCACCAGGGCTGGAAGGACTCCTTCGACGCTGTTGCCGACGCCGACGGCCGGGAGCCGGCCGGCGCCATCGCGCTGGCTGAAGTTCAGGGCTACACCTGGCGCGGCCTGCAGGAATGTGCCCGCCTAGCGGCAGAGCAGTGGGGGGACCAGGCCTGGGCGGACACCCTGCAGCAGGTCGCGAATGAGCTCAAGGCTCGCTTCCGCCAAGAGTTCTGGATGGAACAGCACAACTTCCCCGCTTTGGCAGTGGACGGCGATGGCTGGCAGGTGAACGCACTGGCCTCCAACGCCGGGCACCTTCTCTGGACGGGAATTCTCGACCCGGAGGACGCCCGGGCGGTGACCTCACGGCTACTTCGGGAGGATTTCTTCACCGGCTGGGGTATCCGCACCCTCGCCACCGGACAGCGCTACTATCACCCGATGTCCTACCACAACGGCTCTGTCTGGCCGCATGACACGATGCTGGCAGCCGAAGGAATGGCCGCGTACGGCTTCTTGGCTGACGCAGAAAGAGTCGCGGACGGCATGCGGGAAGCAGCCATGCACTTTGGTAACAGCCTGCCGGAGTTATTCGGAGGGTTCTCCCGCGCCGATTTCCCCGTGCCTGTGCAGTACCACCATGCAGGCTCACCCCAGGCCTGGGCCGCCGCCGCCGGACTGGCTGCCGTCCGCCTGACAGGAGGGGCGAACGCGGCAGTCGGTGGATACAGCGGCGCTCCAGGCACCACAGTCCCCGCGGCCACCCCCGCAAACACCGGGCCGGCAGAAACTGTCGGCTCCGCAGGCGGGTGAACGATTTGGAGAAGCAGACCGAGGGGCGCAGTGCCGGAATGGTGGAGGTCAGAGTGCAGGAAGCAGGCCAGGTCCGCGAGGCACTCGCAGGTGCCGTACTCGAGGTGCGGGAGGCAGCCGACAGGTACTCCACAGGCATCATGATCACCGATGTCGGCGAGGGCTGCTACGTGGTGCGGGCGCATCCGGCCGTGCCCCACGGATTGATACGGGAAACAACCTAGGCTTGCGACACGCTCTCAGGACGAGGCAAAGGAACTCACTAACTTATGCCTCTGCCGAACCTCTCCACGTCGGTTTAGGCACGGATACATCAGTTGGGCGGCCTAGGCGGTTTCCAACGATCTCCGCGGCCTCGCCGATTTCCCTCGCATCCGAGTGATTAGAACCCCGAGAGATCCATAACAAAGGGAAGAAGAAGCACATGACCGGTACTTGGTTCGCCGTCGAGAATAACAATGAACAGCTATTCTCGGTCGACGAAGTAAAAGTCTCCTTCCGAAAGGATCCACACATCGCGAGAGTATGGACTATGTCGTATACCCAACTGTCCGATCTCCAGAGCGCCATCGAAGCCCACCGGCCGACGGCCTGAGAACTCATCCTTGGGCGGGCGGAAAGGACTTCTCGTTCCAACGTAAATCAAATCCGGTGTTCCGATGGAGCCTTCGCTGGCCAATGGGGCTCCAAGTACCTGCTTAAGGTTCGGGGGGTGGGACGTGCCGCTCCCAATCAGTCGGCTGGCCCCCATGAGGGGAAATTGACTCTTTGGGGTCCGTCCACGACGACGTTGACTCGCCCGCCGCGGGAGACGGTACAGATCCGGTCGATGCTTGCCTCGACGTCGAAGCAGCCGCTGAGCATCTGGCGACCGTCTGGTGACCACACTCCCTTGAAAAATTTCAGCCGGGTTGTTGCATTCTGAAGGATACGCAGGTCGCTTCCGTCCGGACGGACGGCGAGAATTGAACCAGAACCTGGTGCTGTAGGGCTCTCTGGTGCGATGTTGAAGGTGATCAGTCGGCCGTCGGGGGACCAGTCGGGATGCTCCAAGCCGGCCCGTGGCGCTAGCACTTTTCGAAGGCCCGTACCGTCGGAGTTGATCACGTAGATTGCTTCGAGTTGCCCGTCAGGGCTGTCCCCGAAGATGCGGCCGAATGCGATTCTGGTCCCATCGGGAGAGAACACCGGCTCGACATCCAAGGCACCGTCTGTGAGCTGTCGAGGATCAGATCCGTCTGCACCCATGACCCAGATGGATATGGCGAAATTCGCTTCATCAACCGGGAACGGAAATCCGTTATAAGCAATCGATTGACCGTCGGGAGACCACTGGGGACTTTCCTGCACTCCCGCTGCTGACGTAACTGCTGTCCGGTGCTGCCCATCAGGATCGATGGTCGCGATGTGCACGCCGGTGTCGTCGATGAAGTCAAAAGCAATCCGGTTGCCGTCCGGCGCCCAATCTGAGAAATTAGCCTGGTCTTCGGTCAAGCGCCGCTGTCGAGAGCCGTCGGATTCAGCCACCCACAGGCTCAGACCGGCCAACGCCGGATCGAACCGGCCAAAAGCGATGTCTCCATTTTCCGGGCCCCGACGGTCATCGCCCCTGGAGGCTGTGGCAGGAATGGGACCCGTCAAACATAGAGCCGACGCCAGTAAGGCGATGAGGGCTGGCCTGATGCTCATGCACTTCTCCTTCAATCGTCCCGGCACCGCTGTCGGGGCTTGACTACGTTGAAGGAGACCTCTTCGTGTGGGTCACACTCCTCTCAGGAACGGCGCTGTCAAGACTTCGACGTTTCGGGGAAGTTTGCTATCTCCGCTGCATTCTCGGTCGCCCAAGCCATCCTGGACATAGTGGCCGCCGTAGCTCGTATTAGAGATGTAAAGGACTCAGCGGGCGCTGGCGCCAGTGGAGCGGGCAAGCGCGGCGGCCACGTACGCGGCGTCGCGGCCCACCCCGTAGATGGTCATGGAGCTCAACGCGAACTGAAAGGGGAGGCCCATGAAGCTGAGCCCGGCCCAGTCCTCTGACATTCCGCGTGTGTGCCGTGGCAGCCCATCCTCGTCCACCGGGAGGTCCTGGATCCAGGTGAAGTCGTGCCGGAAGCCCGTGGCCCACAGCACCGAGGAGACCGTGAGGACCCGACCGTCCTCAAGGTCGGGCTGCCCGTCCCTGGTGCCGGCAAGCCGGGCGCCGCGCGCAGCGCCGGCGGCCATGAGGTCCTCCGGGCTGATGCCGATGAGAGGTCCGCCGCCGCCGCGGATGACATCCCGCACGGACCCGCGTCCGATGGGCGTGGCCCGGGTGAAGACGTGGTGGAAGATCGCCAGCAGCAGCCCGAAGGCGTGGTCGGACACGACGCGCGGAACCCTTGGGGTGGGCTTGCCGGCCACGGTGACGTCCCGACCGGAGCGGGCAAGCTCGACGCCGAGCTGGACTCCGGAGGTGCCGCAGCCGACGACGAGGACCGGCCCCTCGGGCAGGTCGGTGGGCCGGTGGTAGGCGGAGCTGTGCAGCTGGGCTATCGACGGATCCAGATCCTGGCCGATTGTCGGGATGCGGGGGTGCGTGGCGAAGCCGGTGGCGACGACGACGCGCCGGGCAAGCCATGCGCCCTCATCCGTCTCGGCCGTGAAGCCGGCGCCTGTCGCAGTGCGTTTGAGGCCGCGGACATGCGTGTGCGGATGCAGCGGGACATTGAATCTCTCGGCATATTCGTCGAGATAGCCGCCGAACTCTGAGCCTCTCGGGAGATAGCGCCGGGGCGCCGGGAAGGGCATCCCGGGGAGCGAGGACAAATGCGCTGGTGTGAAGAGCCTCAGCGTGTCCCAGCGGTCCCGCCACACGTCTCCCGGGGCTGCGCGGCCGTCGACGACGGCATGCTCGACCCCGTGCAGCGCGAGCTCCCGGCTCACCGCTAGGCCGCATTGACCCGCGCCGATCACGAGCGTGTCTGTCTGCCTGTCACCCAGTGCCCATCACCCCTTCAGAAACCCGATCCGAGCCCGCACGCTCGCCCCTGAACTGACGCAATCGCGCTGCTAAAGGGGAACCTGCTCCTCTACCGTTACTCGTATATTGCGCATTACCCGCCTCGTTAGCTTCCGACCGCTGCCCAAAGTCACGGCGCTCCATGATGGACTTACTACCCACGTCCATGGCACCGGGCGTGACGCGGCGTATGGCCACAACCTCCTTTTCCCACAACGGCTGAGTCTCAAGAATTCTCGTTCCCACAACGTCGAAGACTCCAGAAGGAGGTCGGCTGACATAGATTGAATCCGTATATCGCAGCATGGTGCGCCTTCCTGAGCCCGCGATCGAAACAGGGTATATGCCAAGTCAGGCGGATGTCCCGCCACCTGGCTTTCCCAGCTGTTCTCAGTCTCTGCCGCCTGACGGTCTTCCGCCAGTGCCGGATGCGGATGCCCTGAGAGGTGCGTTTTGTAGCGGAAGATGTCGCCGCAGCCATGCCGTGCCAACGATCAAGAAAGAGTCGAATTCGAGGCGGCTGTCGCTGAGGCGCTTGCCTCAGTCCAGTTGGTGCTCACTCGGAAGCGAAGCCTGCATCATTTGTCTCCTCGCCGGGAGCACAGGCAAGTTAGGCCTCGGCGCTTAGCGGTCTTTGCAGCGCGAGGTGGAGCATCGGCAGAACATGACAGTAACGCAAGTGGGGAGCAGCAGTGGGTAACCGAAGCAAAGGAATGGCGCAGGACCGGGAATACGCGTCAATGATGGAAGATTCGCTTTATGCTGCCCATGCCGGGAAACATCCACCGGCGGACTTGTGGCCAAGCCGCTGGACTGTAAGGAAGCGATGATGACTCGACCAAAGGGACGTCGGGCCAGGACGGCACCTGCGCCGGTTGACCGGAGCAAATTCGTCCACATCGACCGGCCAAGTAACGCATCGCTCCATGGTGCGGTCATTGTGGGATGGATCCTATGGATGGGCGCCGGAGCCACCATCGCCTCCTGCTCATTGCTCCCCTTAAGCCCGGATGCGGAGATTCTTTATCTAATCGCGGCCATCATCGGTGCTGCCTTGGGCGGAGTCATCTACGTACGGACGAACTTGCGCGACGGCAGGCGCCGGCGGGACGACTTTGTCAGGTCGGGCGGCGACCCGACCGGCATGAGCGACATGATGTTCGGCGTTATGCGCGGAAAACGAACCGAGGAAGGCAAGTGGATAGTCCCCGAGCAAGGTTCCGGGGACTACCAAGGCATCTGACTTCTCAGGTGATGCGTCCGGTCAGTCCCCGGTCAGGCCGGGCTGACGAGCACAATGATGACGTGAAGGGGTCACACTTGACGACTCTCGCCAACCGGGCGACGGCATCCCATCAACTGCTCGTCCACAGGTGTCCCGACGGGGTCTCGTCGGGACACTTCCTTTTAATGTCCGCCTGACGGCCTGCGAAGCCGGCAGCCCTGGTGTCCTTAAAACAGCGGCCAGGGCACCGCGGGCATGTCACCGCTCGGAGCCGGAAACCGCCCCGTCAACCGTAACCGGGTGCAGCGCGCGGCGAGTGAGGCAATTTCTCCGGCGCTGAGCAACTTCGCGAGGTTTCGGCCCAGCTCACCGTGCAGTCCTTCGATGACGCGATCGACGCCGTCGCATTCCTGGTCGGTCAGGGTCTCTCCCAGCCACCCCCACAGCACCGTGCGCAGCTTGTGGTCGCGGTGAAAGGTGAGTCCATGGTCCACGCCGTGCCGGTGTCGGTCCGGCATGGCAAGGATGTGATCGCCTTTGCGGTCGGCGTTGTTGACGACCACGTCGAACACCGCCATGCGCCTGAGCTCCGCGGTGTCCTCGTGGACGAGGGCGACCATCCGTCCGGTCTCATCCTGGCCCTCGAGGACATGCTTCCACCCGGTCTCCGGTACGTCGCCGGCAGCAACGAGATCCACCGCGTTCTGGTCGGGGTCGGCGTCCTGCCACAGCTGCACCATTCCCTCGCCCAAAGGACCATCGCGGAGCCAGGTGCGTGGCACGACGTTCCAGCCGAGGACCTCAGAGACCAGGTAGGCGGCAACCTCCCGGTGGGCAAGGAAGCCGTCGGGAAAATCCCACAGCGGTTTCTCCCCGGCTATCGGCTTATAAACAACCGTGGTGTCGCCGATGGTGCCCACAAAGGTGGCATTCGACGCCGTCCTGATCCGCCCCGTGAGCGTCAGCTCGGCAGTCAGCAGGTCGGGCGCGGGCATCAGACCTCGGGCAGGGTGCAGACGTGCCCGTCGGCGTCCACGGGATAACCGCAGAGCGGGCATGCGGGACGCCCGGCGCCCACCACCTCACGGGTCCGCTTGGCGAATGCGCGGGCGGCGCCAACCGGCATCCGCACCAGCAACATTTCGGGCACTTCGCCGCCGTTCGCATCAATCGGTTCGTCGTCCTCATCTACATCGATGATCGGGTATGCCTCTATGACCACCTGGGCCGTCGTCGGGTCCCAACCCAGGGTCATGGCACCGGTTCGGAACTGCTCCTCGACCGCCTCGAGCTGGTCGTTGTCGACGAGTTCGATGGGAGTACCGGTGGGAACGCTGAAAGGGTTGCCCTCGAGGGTGAGGAGCTGATCGAGGATTTCGTCAATCTTCTCTGCAAGCTGGGCCGACTGCTGCTTCTCCAGCGCAATGCTCACAATTTGCTTGCCCGTGCGTACCTGCAGGTAAAACGTGCGTGACCCTGGAACGCCGACGGTACCGATGACAACCCGGTCAGGCCAGGCAAACTCGTGAACAAGTGTGGGCATGTCAGTATTTTAGGCACATAAGGTTACTGCGCCGTCTGTCCGGCACCGCCACCCACCGGCGCATCGCCGGAGTTGACGCCTTTCGACAGCCATGACAGATCCCCTGCGTCGGTGTTTGTCGCATAGACGCTCGGCCGAACAGCACCATAGTGCACGATCGATACGGAGGCCGGGCCCACGTTGATGCGCTGGAACAGGTCGAGGTGCATACCCAACGCGTCGGCAAGGATTGCTTTGATGATGTCACCGTGACTCACTGCCACCCACACGGCTCCTGGCCCGTACTCGGACTCGAAGGCTGCATCGTGCCGTCGGATTGCTGCTACCGACCGGGCCTGCATCGCCGCCATGGATTCACCGCCGGGAAACACGACGGCGGACGGCTGCGACTGCACGGCCGCCCACAGGTCTTCGGTGGCGAGATCGGTGAGCATGCGGCCCTGCCACTGGCCATAATCGCACTCGGTGAGATCGGGATCGGTGGGCGCAGAAGGACTACCAGCCTGGCGATCGAGGATGAGCTGGGCGGTTTGCCGGCAACGCTCGAGGGGGCTCGATACCACCCCGGCCAAGGGCACAGCTGCGAGTCTGTCCCCGGTCAAGGCTGCCTGCTCGCGCCCGAACGGGTCCAAACTGACGCCGGCCGCCCTGCCCGCCAGCAGTCCAGCGGCGTTGGCTGTGGTGCGGCCATGCCGCACGAGAATAACTGTCGCCATCCATACAGCCTAACCAGCGTTCTTCGCTGAAAGTGGCAGAGCACCGCAGAACTCAGTAGCGTCGTTCCCGCAAAGCATTCTCCGGCAGTTAGGTACTCCTTGGGCAAGAACAGTAAAAACCGTCGCTCCGGCAAGGGTTCGGCGGGACAACGCCGCCCGGGGCCGGTCTCCCTCAGTTCCTTCCGTGCCGCCCGCGCCCTGGACGCATTGGCGCCGGCCTATGTCCAATGGTTCGACGACGGCACCCCCGGAGCGGGCGCCGCTGCCCTGCAATACCTGAAGCTGATGGAACCCACCATCAGCCGGTATCTGGAGACCACTGCTGCGCCCGACGTGACAAGCTTCGACCCGGCTGCCCTGGCCAACGCCGTCGGGGAGGAAGTCACCGCCGCCGGACGTGTGCAGGACCCCGAAACCGCTGACCCGGAACAGGCTGCCCTGATCGTTGATTCTGTCCGCAGTTACCTCGAGTTCCTGTCTGAAACCGGCCGGTGGACCGGGCCGGCGGAGCAGTTGGCCGAAGCCCTGGACTTCTTCGACAGCCTTGCCGACGGCGACGACGGACAGGACTCCATCGAGGTTCCGGACATTCCCCAGGAGCAGGCACTGGCAGCCTTCACCGCACTGCCTCTGATCCAGAAAGCAACAGCCCTGCTTCGATGGATCGGCGACGGGAAGCCCGTGACCGGAACGGGCGCGCTTCGCCTGAAGGACATCGAGGAAGCCGCCGCTTGCGTCGGCGTGTCGGCCAGGGGCGGCACCAGGCGGGCAGATGAGCCCGGCGATGTCCCAACCGTGCGCAGCATGTACGAGGTGCCCCTGCTTGCCGAAATCTGGGCCACGCTTCAGACCGCCGAGCTAATAAGGGTCAAGCCGACGAAAGTAGTGCCCTTCGAGGATCCCGCGCACTTCCTGGACGGCAGCGTCGCGGAGCAGCTGGACGACTTCACCATGTTCACGTCATGCTTCCTGGAGCACGCCGTGCTGCGGCTTGATCCCGAGGAGCCCTGGGAGCATCCACTCTCCGCAGTGCAGGTGTCCATCCTGCTGGCGGCAGCCACGGCGGAACCACCGTCAGTGGAACGCATGAAGGCAGCCCCAGATCGTGCGCAGGAAGCCGAGAAGGCTGCCGTCACCGAATTGACCAGTGTGGCCATGGCCCGGTTGGAGGAACTTTCAAAACTCGGGCTGCTGACCATTGACACCCATTTCCGGGTGCCCCCGGCGCTTATCGGCTGCGTCGCTGATACTTTCGACCATCCATCGCTACTGGCAGAGCTTGGTCTGGGAGCGGCTCCGGACGATGAAGCGGAAGCGGGCTGACAGCCGGGTTCAGCCGCCGACGACGTCGAGCGCCAGGAGTTGCGCGCCCTCACCTTCAGCGATGATCGCCAAAGCCGTGCCCGCCTCAGCAGGGAACACGAGGTCCGTGATGGTGGCCAGCCCGTCCTGGGCGAAGACCTCCACTGAGCAACGGTCAAGGTAGGCGCGAAGGCGGAGGCGGCCGTCCTGCAACGGGACGGCCACCGTCTCAATGGAGGCGAAGGTCCCGTGGAAATCCACGTGCCCTGACGCGCGCCGGTCCAGGCGCAGCATTCCTTCCGCCACATCGTAGGTGAGCAGCGTGGCCTGGGCGCCGCCCGCGCGGAGCATCAGTCCCACCCGGGTCGCGGTGCCCGGCTCGAACTCAACATCGATGCGCGCCACTGTTCCGGTGACCGGAAGTTCCAGCGTCCCCGGCACCAACCGCTGCGGTCCCAGGTGGAAGCTTCCAAGCTCCGATCCTTCGAAGGGATCGACAGCCGTCTGCCGGAGCACCACCTCGCCGTCCACTCGGGTCAGCAAAACTTCCCGCGGCAACGACATTGCACTCCGCCAGCCGCCGGTGGGGGTGGAACCCGCATAGTCCCAGTTACTCATCCACCCGATCATGATGCGCCGGCTGTCAGGCACATTGCTGAAGGAGACGGCTGCGTAGTAGTCACGTCCCCAATCCAGCCAGCCGTACTCGCGCATCCGGCTGCCGTCCTTCTGGAGGCCCTCGGTGACGGTCGATTCGGACCTGAACGTCACGCCGTCGAACCCGCCCAGGAAGTACTGCCCGGCTGAGCCGCCGGCAATTCCTCCCGGGTTGATGTTCACGATGAGGACCCACTTCCTGTCCTCCGGGTTCCCGTCCACGGGCAGCTCGAACAGGTCGGGGCACTCCCACACTCCGCCGGTGGCGTTCGCAGGCCCGAACGTGCTCAGGTACTCCCAGGCCTTCAGGTCCGCGGACTTGTAGAGCACCACCTGCCGCTCCACCGCCTCGACGGCGGCCATGACCCAGTAACTTCCGGCGGCGCCGTCGTACCAAAAAACCTTGGGGTCCCGGAAATCGGCCGAGGCGCGGTCCAGGACCGGGTTGCCCTGGTATTTCGTCCAGGTCCTGCCCTCGTCCACGCTGTAGGCGAGGGACTGGGCCTGCCGGCCGGCCAACGGTGAGTCACCACCGTAGGCGCTGGTATAGACAGCCACGAGCGGCGGGTTCCGGGCAGTGCCGAATCCGCTGCTGTTGTTCCGGTCGAATACCACTGAGCCGGAGAAGATGGCCTCCTGCGCGTCGCAGGGAATGGCCACCGGCTGCTCCTCCCAGTGCAGCAGATCCCGGGAGGTGGCGTGGCCCCAGGACATGTTGCCCCAGTCCGTGCCGAAGGGGTTGTGCTGGTAGAAGAGGTGGTAGGTCCCGTTGAGGTAGACCAGCCCGTTGGGATCGTTGAGCCAGTTGCGTTCGGCGGCGTAGTGCCATGCGGGGCGGAACCGGTCCCTCGACGGAACTGTCGGGGCGGCGGCGGACGCGGGAGCCGCCGTCGTCGTCAATGGATTCATTGTGGCCTAGCCCTTCACGCCGCTGGAGGCGATGCTGTTGACGAAGGAACGCTGGAAGGCGATGAACAGCACCACCACGGGAACGGTGATGAGGGATGCGTACGCCATGACCTCGCCCCAGGAGACGTTCAGCTGGAAGAAGTACTGGATGCCGATCATCACCGGGCGCAGTTCCTCGGACTGGACCACCATGAGCGGCCAGAGGTAGGAGTTCCAGGCCGGCAGGAAGGTCAGGATCGCCACGGTGGCGGTGGCTGGGCCGGACAGCGGCATGACCACCTGGCGGTAGATCTTGAACCAGCCGGCGCCGTCGATCCGCGCGGCCTCGTCCAGTTCCTTGGGAATGGACTCGAAGTACTGGTGGAACAGGTAGATCGAGAAGGCGTTGGCGATGAAGGGGATGATCTGGACCTGGTACGTGTCCAGCCAGCCCTTGGAGAATTCGAGGCTGAAGCCGTTCAGCTCGAAGTAGGGGAGCTGGTTGACCCACCACACCAACGGCAGGGCAAGGGTCTGGAAAGGAACGATCAGCGTGGCCAGGATCGCGGTGAAGACGATCTTCTTGCCACGGACCTGCATGCGGGAGAGGGCGAAGGCGCACAGGCTGTTGACGAAGATCCCGAGGATCACGGTGACGGCGGAGACGCCTACCGAGTTAAGCAGGAAGCGGGCGGCCGGGACGCGGTCGAAGACGGCGGTGTAGTTGTCGAAGGAGATGTTGCCCACCGGCAGGAATGCGGCCAGGGAGGACATGTCGCCGAAGATCTGCTGGTCCGGCTTCAGGGAGGACACGAGCATAAAAACGATGGGGAACGCGGCGACGACGGCGAAGAGGATCCGCACCAGCATGGTGCCGGCGTTTTTCAGGAGCAGTTGGTTTTTCATGTCAGTCTTTCTCCCGCGTAAGGTAGCGCTGCACCGCGGAGACGATCAGCACGAGGACGAAGAACACCAGCGAGATGGCGGAGGCGTAGGAAGTTTCCTGCTGCCGGTAGCCGGACTGGACAGCCTCGTAAATGATGGTGGTGGTCGAGTCCATGGGACCGCCCTGCGTCATAACGCTGATCTGGTCGAAGAGCCCAAGGGCCTGGATGGTGATGGTGACAAGGACCAGGCTGCGCGTGTGGAAGAGGCCGGGCCACGTGACGTAGCGGAACTGCTGCCACCGGCTGGTGCCGTCCAGCTGCGAGGCCTCGTACAGTTCACCGGAGATGCCCTGGAGCCCGGCGAGCCAGATGATCATGTGGAATCCGGCCGCCTGCCAGATGGACAGGATGATGATGGCCGGCATTGCGGTGTTGGGGTCGCCGAGCCAGTCCGGGCCGTCGATCAGGCCGAAGCTGACGGCGGCGAGGATCTCGTTGATCAGGCCGTCCTTGCGGTACATGAACAGCCACAGCAGCGAGACCACCACCATGGAGGTGACCACGGGCAGGAAGTACACGGTGCGGAAGAAGTTCACGCCGCGGAATTTCTTGTTGATCAGCAGCGCCATCACCAGGGCCAGGCCGGACTGCACCGGAACGATGACGACGGTGAAGTAGGCGACGTTGAGCAGGGCACGGTAGAACGTGGGGTCCGAGAAGAGCCGGGCGAAGTTCTCCAGGCCCACGAATTCGACCGGACGCGGCGAGATGAGCCGCGCGTTGGTGAAGGCCAGACCGAAGCCAAGGACGGCCGGGATGAAGATGAAGGCGAGCAGCAGCAGTGCCGCCGGGGCGATCATGCCCCAGCCGCTGAGCTGTTCCCGGCGGAAGCCCGGGCGGCTGTGGGTCTTGGGGGCCTTGCCTTTCGCGTTCGACGGCGGCAGGGCAGTTTCAGGGGTGGCTGGACTTGGGCGTGTGGGAAGGGAAGCAGT
>NZ_JARHXQ010000104.1:0-5628 GCF_029222765.1 Arthrobacter sp. Cr_A7
CCAGTCCTGCAGCGCGCGGAGGCAGGTGCGGATGGCATCCGCGTGGACATGCTCGTTGTCCTTGTGCGCCAGCAGTGCATCACCGGGTCCGAAATTCACCGCCGGTATCCCCAGTTCGCTGAAGCGCGCGACGTCGGTCCAGCCGTATTTGGGTTTCGGCTCGCCTCCCACGGCGGCAACGAAGGAAGCGGCAGCCGGGTGCTGAAGGCCGGGGCGGGCGCCGGCTGCAGCGTCCGTGCGGACCACGTCGAAGCCCTCAAGGAGTTCCCGCACCACGGCTTCGGCCTGGTCCGGTGTCTTGTCCGGGGCGAAGCGGTAGTTGATTTCCACCACGCAGCGGTCCGGGATGACGTTGCCGGCGGTCCCGCCGTTGATCTTCACGGCGTTGAGGCTTTCGCGGTAGTCCAGGCCGTCCACGGTGACCGTTTGCGGTTCGTAGGCTGCGAGCCTTGCCAGGATGGGGGCTGCGGCGTGGATGGCATTGCTGCCCATCCAGGCCCGCGCCGAGTGCGCCGCTTCGCCCACGGTTGTTGCTTCAAACCGGCTGGTGCCGTTGCACCCGCCCTCCACAATGCCGTCCGTAGGTTCCAGGAGGATGGCGAAGTCCCCGTGCAGCAGGTGGCCGTGGTTGCGGACCAGGCGGCCCAGGCCGCTTTTCACCGCTTCCACTTCCTCATGGTCGTAGAAGACGAACGTGACGTCCCGCTTGGGCTGCGCGCCGCCGTCGAACAGCGTGGCCGCCAGCGCGAGCTGTACTGCCACACCGCCCTTCATGTCGGTCGCGCCGCGGCCGTACAGGATGCCTTCGCCCGGGACGCCGGACTCCCAGCTGGAAGGGACCGTTCCCTTGGAGCCCTCGGTCAGCGGCAGCGGCACAGTGTCCAGGTGCCCTGCCAGGATGACCCGTTCGGGGTGCCCCAGTTCCGTGCGGGCGATGATCGAATCCCCGTCGCGGACCACCGTCAGCTCCGGAAGACCCAGCAGCGCCGTTTCCACGGCGTCGGCGAGTTCCTTTTCGTTTCCGGACACGCTGTTGATGTCCATGATGGCGGCGGTCAGCAGCGCAACGTCCTGCCGCAGGTCCAGCCGCGCAGGCACGGGCTCCTGGCCGGATTCCTGGCTGGACAGGACGGACGCGGGGTCTGGAGCGGTTTCGGCAGTCACGAAGCCAGTCTAGTTCGAACCCGGTGCCCCGCCCTCGATAGACTGGAGCACATGACTGAGACCGCTTCTTCCGCCGTGCCCGAAACCCTGAACGCAACCACTGACGAACGCTCTGCCTACGGCTTTGGCGTGGCCACCATCGCCACTGCCAACGGCAGCGCCACCGTTTTGGACGTCTGGTTCCCCGCACCGGCCCTCGGTGTCGCCGCTGAGCACCTGCGTGCCGTGGAAAACGCTGACGATTCCCTGACGCAGATCGCGGAAAACGGCACCGATGAGGACCGCGGCACCGAGCAGAAGGTGGTGTTCGTCCAGATCAACCTTGACGAGGCCCCCGCCGACACCGCCGACGCCTACCTCCGGCTGCACCTGCTCTCGCACCGCCTGGTCAAGCCCAACACCATCAACTTGGACGGCATCTTCGGGAAGCTGCCCAACGTCGTCTGGACCAACTTCGGTCCCGCTGCCGTGGAGGGCTTCGAACTTACCCGTGCCCGGCTCCGCCGCCGCGGCGCCGTCACCGTGTACGGCATCGACAAGTTCCCGCGCATGGTGGACTACGTTGTGCCCTCCGGCGTGCGGATCGCCGACGCCGACCGGGTGCGCCTGGGTGCGCACCTGGCCGAAGGCACCACCGTCATGCACGAAGGCTTCGTGAACTTCAACGCCGGAACGCTGGGCACCTCCATGGTGGAAGGCCGTATCTCCGCGGGCGTCGTGACCGGTGATGGCAGCGACGTGGGCGGCGGCGCCTCCATCATGGGCACCCTCTCCGGTGGCGGCAAGGAAAAGATCACCATCGGCGAGCGGGTCCTGCTGGGCGCCAACTCAGGCGTTGGCATCAGCATCGGGGACGACTCCGTGGTGGAAGCCGGCCTGTACGTCACGGCCGGCACCCGCGTGCGCGTGCCCGGGCCCAAGGACGAGGTGGGAGAGGACACCACCAAGATCGTCAAGGCGGCCGAGCTGTCCGGCGTTTCCAACCTGCTGTTCCGCCGCAATTCCACCACCGGTGCCGTGGAGGTCCTCCCCCGGGCCGGCCAGACCGTGGAACTGAACGACGCCCTGCACGCCAACTAATCTATGGCTCGACGACGCGGCCTGCGCCGCCTGGCGGTACTGCTGCTGGCCCTTGCCCTGGTGGCCGGCGGCATCTATTCAGCGGTGTTCTTCGTGCAGCGTTCCGAAACCCTGGTTTCGGAGCGCTGCACCGCTGTTGTCGGCGACAGGACAGCCGAACTGGCACCCGACCAGGCGGTCTACGCCTCGCTGATCACCGCCGTCGCAGTCCAACGCGGGCTGCCTCCCCGGGCCGCGAGCATCGCCCTGGCCACGGCCATGCAGGAGTCCAAACTCCGCAACATCGCCCACGGGGACCAGGCCGGACCGGACTCGCGGGGACTGTTCCAGCAGCGGCCTTCGCAGGGATGGGGCACCGAGGAACAGGTCATGGACCCGTACTACGCCGTCAACGCGTTCTACGATGCGCTGGTGAAGGTCCCGGACTACGAGACGCTTGACATCACCGACGCCGCACAGCGCGTCCAGCGGTCCGCGTACCCCAGCGCCTATGCGCAGCACGAGGATATGGGGCGGTCCTTCGCCTCCGGGTTGTCCGGCCAGACACCCGAAGCCGTGCAGTGCACGCTGCGTTCGTCGGGCTCAGCCGGAGACGCCGCGGCGGTGGCCGCCGAACTCAGCACGGCGTACGGAGCGCTGGACGCTTCCGTGGAGGGACAGACCGTGGCGGTGAACGCCAGCGGCAGCCAGGCCTGGTCCGTGGCCCAGTGGGCGGTGGCGAATGCCAAAGGCCTCGAGGTGACCCGGGTGGAGGTGGCGGGCCGCAGCTGGGACCGTGCGGATCGGAACGGCTGGCAGGAATCTGCGGCGCCGGACGGACAGGTCCGGATTACGGTGGCCCCGCAAAGCACCCAGGCGGGTGTGGGCCAATGACTCAGACGAGGATCTCCACGACCGGCTGCACGTAGCTGCGGAACAGCTCCGGCTGGCCCATCAGCTGGTGACTCATGATGATCTTGTCCGGCTCCAGGTACCAGGCCCGCTGCTCATTCAGGGGCAGTTCGATGATGGTCAGCGTGAAGTCACGGGAATCCCGTCCCACTTCCATCAGCCTGTCGTCCACCAGTTCCTCCAGGAGCTGGTCCGTGCCGCTGGCCAGGCGTTCCGCCTCCAGCCGGGCGTACTCGCTCCTCCGCTCCCGCGCCCAGGTGAGGGCAGCGCCAAAGTGGGCCTGCAGGACCCGCTGCAGGGCGGGCGAGTTGCCGAATGCGCCAAACTCCGGCGGCGACAGTTCCGGCGAGGTCTGCGGATGGGCTTTGACCAGTTGTTCCCACCAGGCTTCCCACTCGGTCTTGAGCGCGCTCAGCCCGCCGACGTCGGCTGTCAGGTGGGTATGGTCCGCCGGACGGATCTTGGGAACGGCATGGGACAGCGCCGGGTGGCCTGCGCCGTTCAGCCCGACCGTGTCGCGGACGTAGAGTGCGATCATCATGGGTCCGGACGTGTCCGTAGTGATCTGCCACCGTGAACCGCTTGCCTGATGCATCCGAAGTCCTTCCCTGGCGTGCTCCTGCCGGGTCTGCTGATCCGGTTTCGCGCCCCCGGCTATCAGTCTATTCCCGCTCCCTGCCCACGGTAACGCCCCTCAGCGACTCAAGCCGTCAACGTGGCGTTCCAGCACGTCGGAGCACATTTGCGCGGTCATCCACCCGGGTTGCAGCAGGGCATGCATGCACAGCCCATCCAGCGTGGCCAGGAGGCGTTCCGCTTCCACCACCAGGCTCTCCTGCGGTTCGTCCTGCGGCATCAGCGCAGCCACCACCTGCCCGGCAATCGCTGCCACCTCCCGGTGGCTGCTGTCGGCAACCGGGGCGAGGAAAGGCCGGATCCTGGCCGCGTTCTTGAACGCCATCCAGGCGCAGGCTTCTACCGCCCGGGGCTCATCCAGGGGCAGCAGGCCACCCATCAGGGTTAATACCGCTGCACGCTGCTCAGGGCTGCGCGGCGCTGCGGCGGCGACACCGGGCAACGCCCCCTTGAGCCGGCGGACAATCCGGTCCACCACGGTGGCAAAGGAATAGGTCAGGAGTTCGTCGCTGCCGGCGAAGTAGTGCCGGACGGATCCGACGGCGAGTCCGGCCTCATCCGCCACCTCACGCAGCGAGGCGCGTTCAAGTCCATCCACCGCGATGATCCTGAGCACCGCTTCCACAACGTCCTGGCGGCGGGCTTCGGCATCTACAATTTTGGGCACTGCTCCTTTTTAGCACGGTTGTGCTCCATCGCTTGCCGCGCCTGCCGTCCCTGCCCGGCATCCGGAACATGGCGGCGGCACCGCGGCCCGGTGGGATAGCGTTGAGGCATGAAAATTCTGGTTACAGGGGGCACCGGTTACATCGGTTCCCACACTGTTCTTTCCCTGCAGGAAGCCGGCCACGATGTTGTTGTCATCGACAACCTCATCAACTCCAGCGAGGAGTCACTGCGCCGGGTTGCCGAACTCAGCGGCAAAACAGCTGAGTTCCATAACGTGGACCTGGTGGACGAAGCCGCGGTTGAGGCGGTCTTCGCCGGCAGCGCGATCGACGCCGTCATCCACTTCGCCGGCCTGAAGGCCGTAGGGGAATCGGTGCAGGAGCCGCTGAAGTACTACTACAACAACCTCGTGGGCACTTTGAACCTGATCCGCGTCATGGACCGGCACAACGTCCGGTCTTTTGTGTTCAGCTCGTCAGCGACGGTTTACGGCGAACACAACCCCATCCCCTACGTGGAAAAGATGGAGATCGGCGCCAACAACCCCTATGGCCGCACCAAGGAGCAGATCGAGGACATCCTCTCCGATCTTGGCGCAGCAGACGACCGCTGGCATATAGCCCTGCTGCGCTACTTTAACCCGGTAGGCGCCCACCCGTCCGGACGCATCGGCGAGGATCCGCAGGGCATCCCCAACAACCTGGTTCCGTTCATCGCGCAGGTGGCCGTTGGCCGGCGCGAAAAGCTCATGGTTTTCGGCGGCGACTACGACACCCCGGACGGCACGTGCCTGCGGGACTACATCCATGTGGTGGACCTTGCAGAAGGCCACGTGGCCGCCCTGAACCACGTGGCGGACCGCGCCGGCGTGTTCCGCTGGAACCTCGGTTCGGGCAAGGGTTCCTCCGTGCTGGAGGTCCTGCGCTCCTTCGAAAAGGCCGTGGGCAAGCCCATCCCCTACGAGATCACTGGCCGCCGCGCGGGCGACCTTCCTGCTTTCTGGGCTGACGCCACCTCGGCGCTGGCAGACCTGAGCTGGTCCACCACCAAGACCGTGGACCAGATGTGCGAGGACCACTGGCGGTGGCAGAAAAACAACCCCCAGGGCTACGCGTCCTGACAGCAACGGGGGTCACTAAACGCCCTTCGGGGACCTTGTATTGGGCGTTTGATGACCCCGCGTTGCCT
>NZ_JARHXQ010000105.1:0-7823 GCF_029222765.1 Arthrobacter sp. Cr_A7
CCAGTCGGCCCGGGTCAATTCCCGGGCCACCCGGGAAGCGTCGGCACAGGCGCGGATACGCGCCGGGTTGACCGTCCCGATCACCGGGGCGATGCCCGCCGGGTGCTTCATCAGCCAGCCGAGGAGCACGGCTTCGCCGGAGGTGCCGTGCTCCGCCGCCAGCCGGGCCACCAGCTCGGAGGTGGCGGACTCCGCCGAGGTGGGGCTCTCCGGTTCCGCGCCGGTATAGAGCCCGCGGGCCAGCGAGCCGTACGCCTGCAGGGTAATGGAGTTGCGGGTGCAGTACTCCAGCGTGCCGTGCGGAAAGCTGTAGTCCAGGTGCTCGGGATGGTTGACCAGCACCTGGCTTTCCAGCCAGGCCCGCCTGAGCAGGCTCATCTCCAGCTGGTTTGCCACCACGGGCGTCTCCAGCCGGTCCTGCAGCACCTCGATCTGCGCACCGGACATGTTGGACACACCCAGCTGCCGGAGCTTGCCTTCAGCCATGAGCTGCCCGACGGCGGACGCCACCTCCGCGGGGTCCGCCAGCGGATCGGGGCGGTGCAGCAGGAGGATGTCCACGTAGTCCGTCCGCAGCCGTTCCAGGCTCCCGTTGACCCGCTCCAGAATGGCGTCACGGCTGAGGTCGTAGTGCGTCTGCAGGCCCCACTCGTTCAGCCGGATTCCGCATTTGGTCTGGAGCCTGATCCGGTCCCGCAGCCCCGGAGTGCCGGCCAGCACTTCGCCGAAGACCGCCTCGGACTTGCCGCTGCGGTAGATGTCCGCATGGTCGAAAAGCGTGATGCCGGCGTCCAGGGCGGCCTGGACGGCGGCAGCGGCCTCGTCCACATGGCTGCTTCCATGCGGCTCGTCGGACCAGCTGCCGCCCAGGCCCATGCAGCCGTAAATCAGCTCCTGCAACGGATGACTTCCCGCATCAGCGCAGCCACGCGGTGGTGTTGGCCGGCAGCTTGCCGTCCTCGAGCGGGGCACTGCTGACCAGCACGGTTCCGGCAGGAAGGTCGACGGCGGTGTCCCCGAAGTTGGTCACGGACTGCCAGCCGTTGGGGCGGCGGAAGTGCAGGACCTCCGGGTTGCCGGCCTCGACCCATTCGAGTTCCTCGTCCGTCTGCAGTTCATGGCGCAGCTTCAGCGCGGTGCGGTACAGCTCCAGGGTGGAGCCTTCGGTGCCGTCCTGTGCCTCGACCGCGTACTTGCTGAACCAGTCCGGCTGGGGCAGGTGCGAGCCGCCCTCGCCGAACCCGAACGAGGTGCCCTCCACCTTCCAGGGCAGCGGCACGCGGCAGCCGTCGCGGCCGATTTCCACGCCCTTGTTGCGGAAGAAGGACGGGTCCTGGCGCTCCGATTCCGGGATGTCCGCCACTTCCTGCAGCCCGAGCTCCTCGCCTTGGTACAGGTACGCGGATCCCGGGACGGCGAGCATCAGGAGCGTGGCCGCGCGGGCCCGGCGTTCGCCGAGTTCAATGTCCAACTCCTCTGCGGGTCCGCCGGCGAGCAGCCAGTCCTTGCCGTCCTGGCCCTTGGTGCGCCCCTTGCCCTTGGACACCTGAGGCAGCCCGTAGCGGGTGGCGTGCCGGACGACGTCGTGGTTGGAGAACACCCAGGTGGACGAAGCACCGGTGGCGGCCGCTTCGGCGAGGTTGCGGGTGATGATCTCCTGGTATTCGGCGGCGTCAAAATCGGCCTGCAGCAGGTCGAAGTTGAAGGCCTGGCCCAGGCCCTGCGGGCTGGCGTAGCGGGCGCGCCGGGTGGCGTGGACCCAGGCTTCCGCGACGGCCGTGCGGGGCGGGTTGTACTCGTTGAACACCTCGCGCCATTCGGCGTAGATTTCGTGGACTTCGTCGCGGTCCCAGAACGGGTGGGTGCCGTCGTCGAACCCGTCCACGCCGGTGTTGGCTGCACTCAGTTCGAGCTTGGAGAGCAGCGGCTCCGTGAGGTCCTTGGTGAGGGCGTGGGCCACGTCCACGCGGAAGCCGTCCACGCCGCGGTCCGACCAGAAGCGCAGGGTCTTGAGGAAGTCGTCCCGGATCTCCCGGTTGGACCAGTTCAGGTCCGGCTGCTCCTTGGCGAAAATGTGCATGTACCACTGGCCGGGGGTGCCGTCCGGCTCGGTGATGCGCTCCCACGCCGGACCGCCGAACACCGAGTCCCAGTCCGACGGCGGGAACTCGCCGTTGGGGCCCTTGCCGTCACGGAAGATGTAGCGGTCGCGCGCCGGGGAACCCTTCGGGGACGCGAGGGCTTCCTGGAACCACTGGTGCCGGTCCGAGGAGTGGTTGGGCACGATGTCCGCGATCAGCTTGATGCCGGCGTCGTGCAGGGCCTTGGCCATCTCGTCGAAGTCGTCCAGGGTACCGAGCTTGGGATCCACATCGCGGTAGTCGTCAACGTCGTAGCCGCCGTCGGCGAGCGCCGACGGGTAGAAGGGGCTCAGCCACACGGCATCGATCCCCAGCGACTTCAGGTACGGGACCTTGGACGTGATGCCTTTCAGGTCTCCGATGCCGTCACCGTTCGAATCGGCGAAGCTGCGCGGATAGATCTGGTAGACGGACGCCTGGCGCCACCAGTTGGGATCGGCCGGACGGTCGGAGTCGGACAGGGTTGCCAGGGTGGCAGTGGTGGACAAGGGGTGATCCTTTTCTTCTGGTTCGGCGTATATTTATTTTGACTCTAAATTTACTTCCTCGAATATTATCTGGTGTGGTCCGCAGAAAGGTCAACAGCATGCCTGAAATGCCCCTTGCCACTCCCAGCCTGCTGCGGCGGGTCAGTGCCGGCGCCGTGCTGGAGTTCATGCGCCTCTCCGGCGCGGTGACGGTTACGGAAGTCATGGACGCGACCGGCCTGACGAGGGCAACGGCCATTTCCGTGTGCGAGGACCTAAAGGACCGAGGGTGGATCCGCGAGCTGGAAAACCAGCGGGCCTTCGGGGACTACCAGAAGGGGCGGCCGGCCCGCAGGTTTGAACTGAACCACCGGGCCGGCGTGGTCATGGGCCTGGACATCGGCTATTCCAAGGTGACGGCGGTTGTTGCGGACTTGCGGGGCAAGACCGTGGCCAGGTTGAGCCGGCGTTTCGATGTCGCCGACCTTACTGCCGTCCAGCGCATCAGCTTTATCGACCAGGTGGCCATGACGGCGCTGGAGAGCGCTGCTGCCGGGCCGGAGGAAGTCCTCGCTGTCTGCGCAGGTGTTGCCGCCCCCGTGGACCGGCACGGCGACGTCCTCGCAACGCAGAAATTCTGGGGCCTGTTCGATATCGACCTGCGGGCGTCCCTGAAGGACCTTCGGGGCTGGACGGTGCTGCTGGAGAACGACGCCAACCTGGCGGCGCTCGGGGACCGCTGGCTGGGCGCGGCCGCCGGCGTGGATGATGTGGTGGTCATCCTTGCCAGCGAACGCCTGGGCTCCGGGGTCATCGACGGCGGCCGGCTGCTGCACGGCAGCCGCGGCAGCGCCGGCGAACTGGCCTTCCTGGACCTGGTCCAGGGTGTGGGCGACACCTATGGCATCGCCCACCTTGCACGGACCTGGGCAGCGGAAGCCGTGGCCGGCCCGGCAAGGACGTCCTTGCGCGCCCACGCCCGCGATGGCGCCGAGGCAGAACAGGTCTTCGCGGCCGCGGCATCCGGCGATGCCGTGGCACAGGACATCCTGGAGCGCCTGGCAGACAGGATGGCCCGCGTCATTGGCACCGTGGCCACCATGTACAACCCGGAGCTTGTGGTCATCGGCGGCGCGGTGGCCAACTCGGCCGGTGTGCTGCTGGACCCTATCGCCGCACGGCTGCCGGAATTCACGGCCACTCCCCCGCGCATCGCCGTCTCCCCGCTGGGCGACGCCATGGTGACTGTTGGTGCGGTCCGCGCGGCGCTGGACTACGTTGAGAAAAATTCCCTCGACCTGGAGCTGTCCACAACGGTCAGCTAAGCGACTCCAGGGCGGCAGCAACCGGCAGCGAGCCGTCGCAGAACTCGATCGTCCGGCCCGCCGTCTCCGGCAGGTCCAGCACGGCTGCGGCCACGATGGCCGTGTTGCTGCGCGACGTTCCCCGTCCGTCCTCCCCCGCGGTGGGGTTGACCTTGATCATGCCCGTGCCGGGTTTATCGGTCAGGGTGCCCGGCCCCAGGATTGTCCACGCGAGGTCAGTCGCGCGCAGGTACTCATCAGCCGCGGCTTTCGCCTCGGCGTAGGCAAAAAAGCCGTTGTCCTCCGGCACCCCATGGTCCTTGCGCGCCCCGAGGTAGGACACCATCACGTAGCGGTCCACGCCGGCCTGCGCTGCGGCGTCCATCGACCGGATGGCCGCGTCCCTGTCCACGGCATAGGTCCGTGAAGGGTTGCCGCCGCCGGCACCGGCGGACCACACCACGGCGTCGTGGCCCTGCAGCGCAGCGGCGATGTCCGCCGTCGTGGCATTTTCAATGTCAAGGACCGACGGCGATGCACCGGTTTCCGCGACATCGGACGCATGGTCCGGGTTGCGGATGAACGAGGTGACGCTGTGGCCTTCCTCCGCGAGGAGGGTGGACAGGTGGAGGGCCACTTTGCCGTGGCCGCCGATGATTGCGATTCGGGTCATGGACCCATTCTGCCCCTCAAGCCAGGCAGCGGTAGCGCAGGTAGACCACGCCGTTCCGGAACGTGCGCTCATCCATGAGTTCCAGCCGGAGGTTCAGGCCGTCGGGCAGGAACCGCAGGCCCCCGCCCACCGATACCGGGTTGAGGAATATCCGGCACTCATCCACCAGCCCGGCCCGGAGCGCGGCGGCGGCCAGGGTGGACCCGCCGATGCCGATGCTGCCTTCCGTCTTCTCCATCAGGTTCCGGACGGCACCGGCATCGAAGGAGCGCTCGACCCGCGTCCTCGGAGCCGGCGGCGCGTCCAAAGTTTCCGAGTAGATAATCTTGTCCGCGTTGCGCCAGATGCGCCCGTAGTCCTGGATCACGGGCGGATCGTCGCTGCCGCCAAGGGTTTCCCAGACGGCCATGACCTCGTACATGCGCCGCCCCAGCAGGTACGTGGTGATCTCGCGTTCCAGATCGTTGACGAAGGCGTGCACTTCCTCATCCGGGGCGCTCCAGTCGAAGTTGCCGCTGCTGTCTGCGACGTAGCCGTCCAGGGAGGCGATGCCGGTGTAGATGAGCTCAGCCATGCGCCCCATTCTGCCCCGCCGGCCGGTCACTGACGAGGAACTGCTGCACCATGGTCCAGAGATTGGTGACCGTCCAGTAGACCAGGACACCGATGGGAAACAGGACGCCGCCCACAGCGAAGACGACGGGCAGCGCGTAAAGCAGCATCTTTTGCTGCTTTACAAAGGGGCTTTCAGGAGCCCCCGGGACCGCAGTCCGGGCCATGATCCTTCGTTGCGTCAAGAACTGCGCAGCGACCATCACCAGGATCATCAGGACGGTCAGCAGCACAACGGCGGCCGGGTCGCCGGCACCGCCATGAAGCACCGACGCGGTCAGGGACGCCCCGAAGATGCTGGACTGGTCAAACTGCACCACGTGGCCGGCGCTCATCGCCCCGATCCCCTCCCCCTGCCGCGCCCGTGTACTGATGCCGGAGAGGACCTGGAACAGTCCCAGGAAGAACGGCACCTGGACCAGCACGGGAAGGCAGGCCGAAAACGGGTTGGTCCCGTGCTCCCGGTACAGCGCCATCTGCTCCTGGGCCATTGCCTGGCGGGACAGCGGGTCCGTTTTGCCCTGGTATTTTTCCTGCAGCTTCTTCAGGTCCGGCTGCAGGAGCCGCATCCGGCGCTGGGCATCGAGCTGCTTCAGGAACACGGGAATCAGCGCCGCGCGGATCAGCAGCACCAGCCCGATGATGGACAGCGTCCAGGTCCAGCCGCTGGCTGCCGGCATGCCGGCCGCGCTCAGCCCGTCGTGGATTCCGACCATGGTGACGGACACAAGCCACTGGAACGGAGCCATGATTTCGTCAAGAACGTCCATGCGGCGGTCCCCCAATGTCTGATGCCGCAAAGCTACGGCGAAACGGGGAACTTGTCACGCAACGAAAAAGCGGGGCCGGCGAATATCGCCGGCCCCCGCAGGGCCACCAGTTGACGCTGGTGGCCATGTCCGTTTGATTACTGCTTTACGAGCGTGTTGCCGTAGCCGGCATCGCACTTGCCGTCGTGGATGACTCCTGCCCCCGGTGCCACAACGTAGTTGCTGGCCGGGTTGAAGACGGCGGTGTTGACGTTGGTCACCTTGCTGGCGCAGGCGTTGGCGCCGTCGGCGCTCATGCTCTGGCCGCCGATCCACATGTCGATCCAGATGGTGGAGTTGGTGCCATGGACGTTGACGCCCTGGTGGCACGGGCCGCCCTGGGGATCGTTGCCGTCACCGCAGGTGTCTTCGACGATGAAGTAGCGGCGGACGTCCGGAAGGTAGATCCGCGTGCCGGCCGGGAAGTCGAGGACGTCCTCGCCGGTGGCGAGCGAGTGGCCCACGGCAATGGTGATGGGGTCTTCGTAGGTGCCGGTGCCTCCGGCGGTCTTGTGCAGTACCGGGTGGCTGATGGCGGACGAGCCTGCCGGGGTGTTGTCGTACCAGGTGTACGCCGTGGTGTAGGCGGTGGTGACGATCCGTTCGGAGGACGACGCCGGCAGGACAGGCGCGGGGGCCGCGGCAGGGGCTGCCGGTGCCGGGACAGCCGAGGGCACGGGGCGCACGGCCTGCAGCTTTTCAGCTGCCTTCTGGGCGGTTGCCGCTGCAGCCGCCTGGGCCTTCTCGGCCTCTGCTTTTTCGGCTGCGGCCTTGGCGGCCTTCTCAGCTTCGGCTGCTGCCTGGGCCTTCTCGGCTGCGGCGGCTTCCTCGGCCTTCTTGGCGGCAGCGGCCTTTTCGGCGGCAGCGCGCTGGGAGGCCCCCACCTCTGCGGACGACTTGTCGTGGACGGTGCTGGAGCTGGCTTCAATACCGGCGTTCGCCGAGGACTGTGCGGATGAGTTTGCGTCGCTGCTTACGCCGCTGCACGCCGACGTGGCGAGCAGGACCGAGAGCATGCCGACGGCCAGCAGATTGTTTCTGCGCATGGAAAACAAAGCCTCTTCATGGGAGTGCGGAACGGGCAGTCCCAGGGGGATCCTGCCCGGAGTTGGGTGCGGCTGCGGAACGCAAGGGCGCTGCCACCTGGGGGCTTACCACACGCAAGCATCAACGACGCTCTTTGGGAGGCGTGTGCGCCAGCCGGTGACCTAAACGTTACCTTGGCCGCCGGGCAGGAAGCCAATCGGTGACACGCCGGCCCCAGGACCTGCAGCGAGGGGCGCCCAATGAGGGAGTTAACAGGAAAACCCCGGAATCACGGGGATTCCGGGGGTTTAGCCTGTAGCGGTGGGGAGGCTCGATCTCCCGACCTCACGATTATGAGTCGTGCGCTCTAACCAACTGAGCTACACCGCCACGAATGAGAAAAACCTGCGCCAAGCCGGTCAAAACCGCCTTGACACAGGCCCTCATTCAGAGCCCCCCACCGGAATCGATCCGGTGACCTCGTTCTTACCAAGAACGCGCTCTACCACTGAGCTAGGGGGGCAACGAGTAAATACTCTACCGGAAGATTTTCCCACCAACAAATCGGCTCCGCGGGCGGCCGGGAAGCGGCGCAACAGTTGCACTTCTACCCTTCATGGGGTCGCTTTTCCGCGCCATTACAGGGATTCCTGGGCCACCAGCCAGCACCGCCCAGGCGCCACGGGCCGCGCGCAGACCCGCCAGATGCGTGAAGTGTGGCGAGTCCCACACCCGAAAACTTTTGTCCGCGCACGGCAACAAACGCGGGGTCACCTCCGGCCCAATTCCAG
>NZ_JARHXQ010000106.1:0-1603 GCF_029222765.1 Arthrobacter sp. Cr_A7
CCAGTTGGGCTGCCGCCCCCCCCTTCGGCTGCCCCGCGCGCTGCCAGGCACGACCCAGTTCCGCAGATACTAAGTGTGCTTGGTATTTCAGCCGCTCCCCGGCTACGGTGGTAGGAAAGCCACCATCTGCAGGGAGGTTGAGAATGAGCCCGGACACACGTCCAACGCGTCCCGGCCGATGCAGGACCGCCGCCGCAGCGGCTGCCGTAAGTGCCGCCGTCGTTCTTTCCGCCTGCACCGGCGGCTCTCCTCCTCCCCCGGCCCCGAGCGAAACCGCCGCGACAGCAACGAACACCGGGACTACTGCCAGCCCCTCGGCATCAGCCCCGGCAACCGCGGCGCCGGCCACAGGCAGCGGTGCTGATGCGGCCGGAAACATCCCCCAGCTGGTGGAGAATCTTTCGCCATCGGTGGTCACCATCTTCACCGACGGCGGGCTGGGCAGCGGTGTGGTCTACTCCGAGGACGGCCTCATCCTGACCAATGAGCACGTGATCCGCGGCAACACCACGGTGGAAGTGGCATTCGCCGACGGCCAGCGGGTGGAGGGCACGGTCCGGGCCACCGACGCCGTGACGGACCTCGCCCTGGTCCAGGCCAACCGGACCGGCCTGCCGAAGCCGACGTACCAGACCAACCTGCCGAAAGTGGGCGAGGGGGCACTGGTGCTGGGCTCCCCGCTCGGCTTCGAAAACACTGCCACCGCCGGCATCATTTCCGGGCTCCACCGCTCCATCCCGGGCTCAGCCTCCAACAGCCTGTCCCTGGTGGACCTGATCCAGACCGACGCGCCCATCAGCCCGGGCAACTCGGGCGGTGCCGTGATCAACATGCGCGGCGAGATCATCGGGATCAGTGAGGCCTACCTCCCGCCGTCCACCGGCGCGGTGGCACTGGGCTTTGCCATCCCCGCGGCAACGGCCGTGGAAGTCGCGGAGGAGCTGCTCGCCGACGGCACCGCAGAGCACGCCTATGTGGGACTGACACCGGGCGAACTCACGCGGCAGATCGCCGAGCAGCTGGGCATTGACGCAAGCACCGGCGTCGTGGTTCTGAACGTTGACGAGGACGGCCCGGCCGGACGTGCCGGCATCCGCCCCGGCGACGTCCTGGAATCCATGGAAGGCGTGGAGCTGGACGCGCCGGAAAGGCTCCTGGCTGAACTCCGCAACCGCAACCCCGGCGACTCGGTCGGGTTCAAGGTCAAGCGGGGAGACGAGAACCTGGACATCAAGGCGGAACTCACCGAACGGCCCGCAAGTTAGCACCACCCCGACAGGAAGGTAAGACAATGAGCCACCCCAAAGATGAAGCAGACGCAGGATTCATCATTCCGGACCCGTCCAAGGTCCGCGAGGACGTACCCGGCGACGCCGGCGACGAAGCGAACGTGATCCGCTTCAGCGAAGAGCAGGCCCTTATTGAGGAGCAGGCCCACGGCATCCGGCCGGACACGTACAGCGTGCCCTCGGGCGGACCCACCATGGACGAGGCCCGCGGCAACATGGACCTCTCGGACCAAAGCCAGGGCGGGCGCGGGACCGGCCCCGAAGACGACAGCAGTGACGACGGCCTGCACGGCGGCGCCGAGTCCTGACTTCTT
>NZ_JARHXQ010000107.1:0-7754 GCF_029222765.1 Arthrobacter sp. Cr_A7
CCCCAGGCTCTAGAGACCCTGTCCTCGCTCACGCCAACTACACCCAGGTCACAGCCGACCGGTCGTCGATGAGCACGGAACTCCGATGGGGAAGTTGAAGCCGCGACCAGGCCGCAGACGCACCGTTCTACCGGCCTTAGGCCTAGTTGCGCTGGGCCGAACAGTCGGCAACGCATCCGGCCTGTCGGCGCCTCGATGCTGGCATTATCGCAACCGCAACGTCGGGCGTTGCGGCATGTCGTCCTTCGCTATCGCCCGGTTATACCGCTGAGAACTTGGAGCCCCTCTTCGAGACCAATCCGCCGATAGCTTTCACTCGGCATTCCATCGACGAGCCTGGCCTCGCGCCGTTCCTTCACACCGCGCACGACGTCCTCGGAGACCTCGTTAATGCGGCTTCGCATCAGGGCCAGGGCGTTCCGTGTCCGTTCAGAGAAATTCGGACCAAAATTGGTCTCGATTGCTGCGATTACCTCTCTGGCGGAGAGGACAGCCTCAGGATTCTCTTCGACCACTGGAGACGTCGCTGAGATCTCGATGTTGAAATCGCTGACGCGCCCCTCTGGGTGATAGACGAAGACGTCTTGGATTCTGTCGCGAAGCGCGGCCCGGATCTCCCAGTCGAGAGTGGCGTCACCAGAGGGTCCCTCCGGAAGCAGGAGTCTGGTAATTCCGAGATCGGCGAGCTGGGTGATCACGGCGATGAAGTCTTTCGGAACCGTGACTTCACGATTCGCTGGAAAGACGTCAAGGCTTGAGTGGTCGCCCGTCCTCTTATCGATGTGAAGTACGTAGATTTCGGCGTACGCCCCAAACGCGATTTTTGCTTTGGTCGCCGCAGCGGCTGGATCGTTCCGTCTTCCGGTAAGCTCGGCACGCTTGAGCGTACGCTCAAGCACCTCCCGTTCACCCTCTCTGTCGAGAAGCTTCGTGAAGTGTGCGATGTTCTCGCGTCGGTGATTGAAGAACTGCGTGACGGCGGCTTGGATGAGCACACTCGCGCCCAGTGGAGCAAATGGGCTATTCGAGATTACTCCAACCCGATCGTGCCCAGTCCAGTCGGGGAAGAGGTCAGCAAGGTCTGCGCTCCTCCCGTCGATGCGTATCTTAAAGAGCTCAGACTGAAGCTGAAATGAAGTGTGCACGTTCTTCTCCTCGCTGTGTTGTCACTGGCACTGTGTGCGACTGACGGCCGACGGTCGACACGAACTTGTCGGGGAAATGGGTTGCGGCGAACTCTGGCCAGCCGACATCCCAGGAGATCACAGCTCCGTCGATGCCGGCCGCCTCCATCGAGGCAAGAGCGAGTTCCGTTGACAACCGGTACTCCTCCTCGCCGCCGCTCTCGTCCCAACCCAGAGCCGTGGGGCTGGTGGGTGAATCTGCGCATCAATGATTTCCATGTCTCGGTCTCTCCTCAGTCGTAGTCAGCGCCGTTAGGCAGTGTTACCCGTCGCTGTCGCCGGGGCGCGGCTCGTCAACTAAGGGATCCAGAAACCGCAGCTTCCCTCCATGACACCAGTGTCCTGACGGCAAACTCGCCCTGACCTAGTTGTGGAGTATAGACCAGTTGATACGAACGTAGTTATAGTTTTCTGAAAGTCCAGAAGCTACATGTACGCGGACAGTTTCTTTGCCTGTTGCGAACCATAGAACCGGTGTGGGAAAAAGCCGTTGACGTTTCTATCGAGCGGCGTCATCGCGAATCTTCGCCGGAGGTCAGGGGCTACCATGGAAGCGGCCGATGTCCCCGAACCGCTTACTTTTCGGGCGGGCGCAAGCGGCAACAGGGGTCTGGGAAGCTCATTGAAGTGCTCTTCGCCAGCCGATACGGCGGACAGCTCAAGGGCGATACAGTAGGGGAGATTTCTATGAGGGGCACCACGGGAAGTGATGTGATTGAGCACCCTGGCGCAGCGGCTGATGACGTCCCGACACGGCAGCGGATCATTGAAGCTACGGTGCGCCTGATAGTACAAGAGGGAGTGCGGAGCCTCAGTCACCGTCGGGTGGCGAGAAGTGCTGGGGTAGCGCCCGGTGCTCCTTACTACTATTTCAAGACAATCGACGATCTTCTCGTTCACGCGTTTGAGGAGGCGTTCGAGCGGGAAGAGCCGGGGTTGGCTGCAGCTCTCCAGGCCATCGCGGCGGGAGAGGATGTTGCGACGACGCTCGCCACCTTCTTGCACGCCCGTCTCGCCGACCGCGAGTACTTGGTTCTCCTCAACGAATTTTGGGTCGTCGCGCTTGCCGACGAGCGGCTTCGGCCGCTCGGTCGCGCGTGGGGACAGAGATTGCAGCAAGAGCTCAGCCAGTATCTTGACGATGAGTCGGCGGCGATCATGGCGGTAAGCCTCATCGGCGGGCTCGCTCAGTGGGCCACTGTAGCCGACCCTCCAATGACAGTCGAGCAGTTGGCCCGAGTGCTCCGCCGTGGTCTGGTAGGCCCGACATCCTCGAGTGTCTGCGGCGTTCCCGATTGACGCGAATGAGGAGATGGGTGCGGAAGTACCAACTCCTCATTCTTCATAATGCACCGGGAACTGCAGCACCGCCAGCGTTGCGTTCCAGACGGTCGTAGAGCCGTCTCCGGTCCCCGCTGGGCCGGTGCAATACACAACCTCTCCTGAGCACGTCGGGGAGGTCCCCTTTGACCCCGTTTGGGGCCGGCTTTACATGACGCCGGCTATCAGCTTCCGACGCTAGGGAGTCTGCACTAGGGGAGTGGCACCCATGCCATGGTCGTGCACCATCGTCCCTATTCGCTCCCATAAGCGTTTGTGCAGAGGGTCTCTGCACAAACTGTCTCTATTTTGGCGGGAGCTGCGCCAAGGCATCAGAGCTGCCGGCGGACTAGCGGTCATAGGGGAGTTGTTTAGTCTTCGGGCAGGTAGAGGAGCTGTGCGGGCAGTCTAAGTTCGCTGGAGGAAAAGTCTTCCTCAACGCCTGGCGCGGCCCCCTCCTTGGGCAGTGGTCGATTACTACTGACATCATTCCCTACCGTGACGAGCCTGTTCTTCGGGGATCCTTTCGGCCCGCCCCGCCTTATTGGTAGGCAAGGTTTGCCGAAAAAAGCATAGGCAGCCGGACAGGAAGGCGACTGTCGCTCCGACTGCTGCGGTCCAACGAAAGAATCTACGCATGATTGTTGTCACCATGCGGGAGTTATCTGCGGATCACCGTGGGGTAGCATCGCGAGTTGCACCCTCTGTCGCGATTTAGTTATTGCCTGGTTCCATTGTTGACGGGGCGAGAAGACCGCTGGGGACCTGTCTTCAGGTCGCTGAAAAATCAGCGGTGATCAAATGCCCTAGGTCCCATTTCGCTTCTGCTGGTGAGCTGACGGATTCGGAACCTGCGAATGCCATTTGCGTCGATGGCCGGATTTAGTGGGTCGCCGCGGGGTCGGTGGTTTGCTGGTTGTGAGTGGTTATGAGCGAAGTGCTGCTCGGGCGAAGGCTTGCCCTGACGCCTTGATGGTGTTGGCTTTGAGCCCGAAGCGGTCGTTGAAGATGCCGAGGTTCAGCAGGACCTCGTGGGCGTCGACGAGGAGTGATTGGACGGTGTTCGGTTCCAGTTCGGCTCCGGTGTGGCTGCGCCAGCCGAGTGCTTCGAGGCCGAAGGTGATAGTTTCGAGGTAGTCGGCCCATTCTGTGCTCTTCCCTGCGGCGACCTCGAGCAGGAGTAACAGCGTCGCGTCGCGTTCGGAGTCATGGCGGTGCCGGTGGGCGATGGATCGTGCGAGGAAGAGCCAGAGGCCTTGGGGATCGTCGAGCAGCCGCTTGGCGGCGGATGTGAGGATTAGCTTGCCTTTGATTTTGCGTATCAGGCCGAGCCGTTGAGCGCTTTCGCGCAGCTGAAGGACGGGCAGGGTCTGGTCCTCGCGGTTGGCTTTGCCGATCCAGTCCTTGGCCCAGTCGAGCTCGGTCATTGCCTCGCGGACGACGGCCGGCGGTAGCCAGCCGGCAGCGGTGAGGGACAGACCCTCGTGCCCGATGCGGCGGGTTAGCCAGAGATACGGGGCGGTCATCGCCTCGGCGACGTCTGCTTCGACCGTTGCGGGACCGTCGAGGGCGGCGGCGTGCAGGTATGAACGGAATTCCCGTCGTAGTCCGGGAGGCATCCGGTGGGCGAGTTCCTGGGTCAGTGACTGGCTTCCGGGGTCTCGTTCGTTGGCCGTGGGAGCAGGGAACAGCAGGGCCAGTTCCTTGTGCACGCCATTGATGTCCAGCTGTTCTGGGTCGAATTCCTGCCATGGGCCGGCCGTCCAGGCGACCCAGGCCTGAAGGTCGCTGTGCTTTTCGTGGCGCGGGTCTGCGAGGGCGTCGAGCAAGCTGTAGTAGCCACCGATGCCCCCGGAATCTTCCAGCGGCGCCCGCCGTGCGCCGTCCACGAGCCGCGCCCTTGGGGCGTTAGCTGGCATGGGGAGAGTTCCGGTGAGTTCGAGGCGGTGGATCCAGCCGTCGCCGAAGTCATATTCATAGAACAGGGGACCGGATTCCGGGGTGAGGACCTGGCCAAGGGTCCAGTCCGTCTCCGGGAGGTCATCGTCATTGTCTTCCAGCAGATCCAGAGGGACCCAGCGACGTGGTTCGCGGACGTGCCCGTTGACGGCGCGCAGACGAACAAAGGGGTCTGTGTCCGTGAAGGTGCGAATCCCGCCAGCCGACGGCCGTTTGGATGACTCCGTGGATCTCGTCCAGGGTCAGGGAAGGGGCGATTTCGAGGAGTCGCCAGATGGCCGGCTCGCTGCCCACGATCCAGACTTTCACCTGCAGCAACATTGACCCGGGATCTTCATCTGCAGCTCGCACCGTCACAGCACTATCCTGCCAGTCCCAGTGTTCGGGCGAGACCTGTCCAGGCCCGCGGGGTCAGCTGTGCAAGCGCCGGTAGCAAGCCTGGTGGCCCAGGTGTTGCCGCTTGTTTGGCATGCTGTTCAGAATCGAGTGGCTGGTGCAGCTGACCATCCTGACCACGCCGCACATTCGGAATGGGTGGCGCCACAACCTGCTCCGATATGCCTCTTGATCCTGCTTTTCGGAGGGGCTGGGTTGTCAGCCCGAACCCTGCCGCTGAAAAAGCGATGATCTTCCAGGACGGAAGGCCGTTTTCGAGTTCGTCAAGGAGGCGGAGCATGTCATCTCCCACCCCGGCGAGGAAGCCTGACGTGGCACCGTACCTCCTGGGTACAAGGAGGTGAAACTAGGTGAATCTGGTGAAAGTAGTGAAACTCTTGCCACGATCGGCCCGCCTGTCGACCAAAAGCAAGACCGGCACAGGGGGGGGGGGCGGCATCGAGCTGAACAGCAACGCGGCCTTGCAGGCATGAAAGTCTAGGACTGGTTCGAGCCCTTTCACGACGCCTCCGTCCCGCCCTACGTACGCTGAAGACACGCGGATCCGCGTTGTCTGCAATGGTCTATGAAACGGGCGATGTTTGAGATTCCGTCTTCTCCAGCCTCACAGGTAATCCTCAGGTTTACCGGCACATAATGGACCGAAGCTCTGGTCAACCGTTATTTGACTGGAGCTTCGCCAATTTCAGGTCGGCAGGGTGAATACGAGCTGCTCGGTCGTCGACGCGGGACTCTCCACCGCACATCCGCGCGTGGCGAAGCTCCGGCCACGCACGTCGCGGCAGGGGAGTGGCGCCGGCCGTCTCTCGGGGTGCGCTAATGGTCTGGTGACGGGCACCCGGGATCGGACGTGGGAACAACGGCACAGTAATGTGCGTTGCAGTCTCGTCCAAATAGAAACAGAACACCAGAAATGAGAAGCACCCAACGTGGCAACCGATTACGACGAAGTCCGTTCAGACGTCAAGGAAACCCAAGACAGCTCCCTGGAGGCGCTGAAGTCCGCCAGCGCCCCGGATGCCCGCAGCGTCGTCACCGAGCTGGACGAAGCCGACGCCCTCGATGAGGGCCTGACTCCGGGCGGAGAAATTGTCTCCGAGGAACTCGTTGTTCAGGTCATCCCGCAGGGCAAAGACGAGTTCACCTGCTACTCGTGCTTCCTGGTCAGGCACCAGTCCCAGCTCGCGCGCGAAAGCAACGGCCATTCCTACTGCATCGAATGCGAGGGCTAAGCGCCCTGAACCTGGATGTCGGAGTACGGGATCGCCTCCGCTTCCTCCCATGCGACGTCGCCGGCCTCGCGGACGTAGAGGTTCGAAGTCGCGGCGTTGAGCCCATAACAGCGGAGAGCCGATGCCTCGGAGCCGGCGTCGTAGCTGTCGATCAGGGTTTCCGGACCCTCCTGGGAATGGAAGACCTTGACCTCACCGGACAGGGGCTTCCGGTACTGGTCAGCGAGTTGGGTGCGGCTCTTTTCGACGATGCCGGCCAGTTCCTCACCGAGGTCCTGCACCCGCTTGGAGAGGCGCCTCCAGCCAAACAGCGCAGAACCTTCTTCCTTCCTCTCCCAGGCGACCTCGGCGGCGGTCCTGACGGAGATGGAATCACCTGCATGAACAGCCTCGTAATGGCGGAGAACGGAAGTTTGCCGCCGGACATCGTAGGCCTCTATGACAGCCTCAAGCCCGTTGCTGCTGTCGAAAACAGTGACCCGACCGTTCTTGCCCATCTCCCCGGAGAGTTCCCGTGAACCCTCCGGACGAGGGCCGCGAGGTACTTCTGCGCCGGGACGGCCGGGGCGGTCACCAGCCCTGGCGAGGGCCGACGGGCTGGTTTGCCCTGGGGAATCTCACCGGCGTCCAGCGGCTGCCAGGGCTGTCCGTCGTTGTACGCGGCCTCGAGGCCGGCGACCTTCTCGTTGACGGCAGCATTGATGAACTCACTGAGCGAGGCGTAACCCAGAGTGTCCTTGGTGGCGTAAAAGGCCGCGCGCATCCTCTTGGTGTCAGCCTCATCCTGATACCAGCTCGCCTTGTTCGGGTAGCGGCGCTTTGCCAGGGAATTGCTCCGGTTCTCAGCAGTCATGGTCTAATAGTACTATTTCCGCCTGCCCTTGGCGTCACTCAACCCACCGAATCTAACCGATTGAGGCAGGGCCAGGAGGCGCCGGATGAAGATCTTCCCCTGCGAATCGGGCAAATGACTCGCAGAGCGGGCCGCCGTAGGGCGGCCAGCCCCGGCTGATCCTTCGCGCGTTCCGCAGGCTTTGAACCGGCTCAGGCGGACTGGCTGCAAAGCCGGAATTCTGGGCTAAAAGAGATGCATAATTGAAGCTCAACCCGCTAGCTTTACATAATCTCGGTTATCGGCCAGTTGAATACCGGGAGTAGAAGTAGCCCCGAGACTCCCGCTCCTCGACGAAATCGGCGTTCACAGGGCAGGCGATGATCTGCCTATTTGCTGACAGAATGCGACCACCGCCGGCTCAGCTTCGAGCATGAAGCGAGCGGACCCTCAGGGAAGCTCAAGACGATATGGTCAGCTGTGCTGTTGTCGGATCAGCCCGTATGGCACTTCTGGATGCGCCCTGACAACGTAGCTACCGGGGCCGGTTCTCGTGACCATAACGCCGACTCGGTAATACGTGGCCGCCCTCCTTATTGTTGATATCGCCTTCTCCAGGGCCTCGTCTAATTCCTCGACGTTAGCGACATTGACTTCGAGCATGCCTGTGAGGCGTTTCTCTTCGTCTTTAGCCGAAGCATTCTCCGGCGCGTTCGTTGGGGTCCTGTATATCGTGTCCATCGCGCTCTTCCAATTGGGGGTGCCTCGGATCGCTCATCTCTAAGCACGAATCAGTAAAAAGGTGTCATTGTTGACGAGTGCAGCTCGGTT
>NZ_JARHXQ010000108.1:0-37176 GCF_029222765.1 Arthrobacter sp. Cr_A7
CCCCGCACCGTTTTTAAGGCTGGAACAACCTAGACGCGCGGCTTCTCGCGCATCTCGAAGGTCTCGATGATGTCGCCTTCGGAGATGTCGTTGTACGAGCCAAGGCCGATACCACACTCGAAGTCCGTGCGGACCTCGGTTGCGTCATCCTTGAAGCGCTTGAGCGTTTCAACGGTGAGGTTGTCACCGATGATCTTGCCGTCGCGGCTGATGCGGGCCTTGGTGTTACGGCGGATGATGCCGGAGCGGACGATCGAGCCTGCGATGTTTCCGAACTTGGAGGAGCGGAAGACTTCGCGGACCTCGGCGGTGCCCAGCTGGAATTCTTCGTATTCCGGCTTGAGCATGCCCTTGAGCGCCATCTCGATGTCATCGATTGCGGAGTAGATGACGGAGTAGAAGCGCATGTCCACGCCTTCGCGGTCTGCCAGTTCGGCAACCCGCTCGGCCGGCTTGACGTTGAAGCCGATGATGACGGCGCTGTCCACTGTTGCCAGGTTGACGTCGTTCTGCGTGATGGCACCAACACCGCGGTGGATGACGCGCAGCTGCACGCCTTCGCCGACGTCGATCTTGAGCAGGGCGTCTTCGAGGGCTTCCACGGCACCGGACACGTCACCCTTGAGGATGAGGTTGAGGGTGTCGATCTTGCCTTCGGCCACTGCCTGGTCGAAGTCTTCGAGGCTGATGCGCTTGCGGCGCTTGGCCAGGGCGGCGTTGCGGTCCGCTGCTTCACGCTTCTCGGCGATCTGGCGGGCGGTGCGCTCGTCAGCGGTCACGAAGAAGGTGTCGCCTGCACGCGGGACGTTGGACAGACCCAGCACCTGCACGGGGCGGGACGGGCCGGCCTCGGTCAGGGCGCTGCCGTCGTCGTCGAACATCGCACGGACGCGGCCGTGGGCCGTGCCTGCCACGATGGTGTCGCCGACGCGCAGCGTACCGGACTGCACCAGGACGGTGGCCACGGAACCGCGGCCCTTGTCCAGGTTGGCTTCGATCGCGATACCGCGGGCGTCCTTGTTCGGGTTGGCGCGCATGTCCAGGGCGGCGTCTGCGGTCAGCAGGACGGCCTCGAGCAGCTCGTCGATGTTGAGGTTCTGGCGGGCAGAGACCTCCACGAACATGGTGTCGCCACCGTATTCTTCCGGAACCAGGCCGTACTCGGTCAGCTGGCCGCGGACCTTGTCCGGGTTGGCGCCTTCCTTGTCGATCTTGTTCACAGCCACGACGATGGGCACGTTGGCCGCCTGTGCGTGGTTGAGGGCTTCAACGGTCTGGGGCATAACGCCGTCGTCCGCTGCGACCACCAGGATGGCGATGTCGGTGACCTTCGCACCACGGGCACGCATGGCGGTGAACGCCTCGTGGCCCGGGGTATCGATGAAGGTGATCTTCCGGTCGTCGCCTTCGTGGTTGTGCGTGACCTGGTAGGCACCGATGTGCTGCGTGATGCCGCCGTGCTCGCCCGCCATAACGTCGGACTTGCGGATGGCATCGAGCAGGCGGGTCTTACCGTGGTCCACGTGGCCCATGACGGTGACTACCGGAGGACGTGCCTCGAGGTCTTCGTCGCCTTCGGCTTCCAGTTCGGCTTCGAAGTCGATGTCGAAGCCGGAGAGCAGCTCGCGCTCTTCGTCCTCCGGCGAGACGACCTGGAGCTTGTAGCCAAGCTCCTCGCCGAGCAGCGCGAAGGTTTCCTCGTCCAGCGACTGGGTGGCAGTTGCCATTTCACCGAGGTGGAACAGCACGGTGACCAGCGCGGCGGGGTTCGCCTCGATCTTGTCGGCGAAGTCCGTGATGGATGATCCACGGCGCAGGCGGATGACGGTGTTGCCGTCGCCGCGGGGCACGCTCACGCCACCCAGCGACGGTGCGCTCATCTGCTCAAGTTCCTGGCGCTTTGCGCGCTTCGACTTGCGCTGCTTGCCACGACCGGCGCCGCCCTTGCCGAACGCACCCTGGGTGCCACCGCGACCGCGGCCACCCTTGCCGAAGCCACCGCCTGCGGGAGCACCGCCGCCGGCACCGGGACCACCGGTGCCCGGGGCGCCACCGGGGCGTCCGGGGCCACGGCCGCCGCCACCGGGACGGCCTGCACCAGCGGGTGCGGGACGCTCAGTGCGGTTGGGCATCATGCCGGGCGTAGGACGGTTTCCGCCTGCACCACCGGGACGCGGTGCACCCGGGCGGGGTCCACCGGCACCGGCTGCGGGACGGGGACCGCCTGCACCGGCAGCGGGACGGGGACCGCCCGGACGGGGGCCACCGGCACCTGCTGCGGGACGCGGACCACCGGGACGGTCGCCGTCGGTACGGCTGCCGCCCGGACGGGGCATGCCCTGAGAGGTGGCAAACGGGTTGTTGCCCGGACGCGGCGGACGGTCTCCGTCGCCGCCACGGCCACGGGGCATGCCCTGTGAAGTGGCGAAGGGGTTGTTGCCCGGACGGGGGCCGCCGGGACGGGGTGCGGATGCACCGGATGCGGAACCACCCTGGCGGGCAGCGGGTGCAGCCGGGGTGTCAGCCTTGGGAGCCGGACGAGCGCCGGGCTTGGCGCCGGTGGACGGCGCAGCGGGTGCAGCCGGAGCGGCAGGTGCGCTGGCGGCAGGCGTGCTGGCAGCAGGTGCTGCCGGAGCAGCGGCCGGTGCCGGGGCTGCCGGAGCGGCGGGGGCGGGTGCCTGCACCTTGGGGGCCGGAGCCTTGGGTGCAGCCGGGCCGGGAGCCGGGGTTGAAGGGCGTGATTCCGCCGCCGGGGCGGGCGCCTTGGGCGCGGCTGCCGGTGCTGTTGCCTTGGCAGCAGCGTCGGGGAAGGCGTTGCGCAGCTTGCGCACAACGGGGGCCTCAATGGTGGAAGAGGCGGAGCGAACGAATTCGCCCAGTTCCTGCAGTTTTGTCACTGCATCTTTGGAAGTAATACCGAGCTCTTTCGCAAGCTCGTGTACGCGGACCTTGGCCACATTTCTCCTGTCTCGGTCCGCACCGAGCCAGGCACGAACCGTCTACTTCTTACTGCGGGCCCCAGCCGCACATGCAGAAGGGCCCATTGCAGAGCGCAACAAAGTTGTCATCGTTACGCACTCATCGCTGGGAACTCATCGGGTTTCCATCAGATTTCTGACCCGCTTTCAGGTTGGACGGTTGGTGTCGCAGCCACCGGGGCGCCTGCGACGCTCGGGCCTGACTTGATCCGGTGTTCGACGGCGGCTGTTCCGGTTGCGCCCCGAAGGGCACGTCCGAACGCTCGCCGTTTTATCGCCAGAGCCAGGCACGATTCGCTGGGGTGCAGCCATGCACCCCGGCCAGCCATCCGGCGTCGTTCATCAACCAGGACAGCGGATGATCCGCTGCCTTCGGCGACAAGCCGGAGTAACTCAGACCGCGGCCCCTTCTTCCGGCATCCGATGCAGGTCCGTTCGGGTTGACTCCCGCTGGTAAGTACTTCTGCCACGGTCATCGTCCTGACGTTCATCTCTGCTGGCCGCAGGCAACCCTCCCGTTGGCACGGAAAGGGCACACCCATGGCGCACGACTGCCGGCCGTTAGGCGCGGTCTTATCTATTCTAGCCCCTTTGGGCCGTTCTGCCCGAAACCAGTTGCGGTTCCGGCGTGGCAGGGTCCGGCGGAAAGGCTGTCAGTTTTCCTTGGCCGTGGCGGCGTCGGAAACGATGTCGATCCGCCAGCCGGTGAGCTTTGCGGCCAGGCGGGCGTTCTGGCCCTCCTTGCCGATGGCCAGTGACAGCTGGTAGTCGGGAACCACAACACGCGCTGACCGGGTGGCCTCATCGGTGATGGTGACCGAATTCACGCGCGACGGCGAGAGGGCGCTGGCGATAAAGGTTGCCGGGTTCTCGCTGAAGTCGACGATGTCGATCTTCTCGTCATTGAGTTCCGTCATCACGGCGCGGACACGCGACCCCATCTCACCGATGCAGGCACCCTTGGCGTTGATGCCGGGGGTGTTGGCCTTGACGGCGATCTTGGTGCGGTGGCCTGCTTCACGGGCGAGGGCAACGATCTCCACGGACCGGTCGGCAATCTCAGGCACTTCCAGTTCGAAAAGCTTCCGGACGAGCCCCGGGTGGGACCGTGACAGGGTGACGGACGGGCCCTTGGAGCCGCGGTGGACGTCGATGACCAGGGCCCGGAGCCGGTTGCCGTGGATGTACTTCTCGCCGGGGACCTGCTCGGGCGGCGGAAGCAGCGCCTCCACGGAGCCCAGGTTGACCTGGATCATGTGGGGGTTGTTGCCCTGCTGGATGGTGCCGGACACCAGCTCGCCTTCGCGGCCCTTGAACTCGCCCAGGACGTTGTCGTCTTCAACATCGCGGAGCCGCTGCAGGATGATCTGGCGCGCGGTGCTGGCGGCGATGCGGCCGAACCCTTCCGGGGTGTGCTCGAACTCGCCAATGGGGGCGCCGTCGTCGTCAATCTCCACAGCCCAGATGGTCACGTGGCCGCTCTTGCGGTCCAACTCGGCCCGGGCCTTTTCAAAGGCGCCGGGGGACTTGTGGTAGGCCACCAGGAGCGCCTGCTCGATGGTGGGGATCAGGAGGTCCAGCGGGATTTCACGCTCACGCTCCAGAAGTCTCAGTGCGCTCATGTCAATATCCATCAGGCCTCCTCAGAAGGTCCATTGTGTTCAGGTTCCAGACCGCCCTCATTGAGGTGGCTGAATTCGATCTCGACTTTTCCGCTGCGGATCCTGTCGAAAGGAAGTTTTACGGGCTCGCCCTGCTTGGGCTTCATGCCCTTCTTGACCGCGATCTCCGGGACGAGGGTCACTCCCCCGTCATCCACGGACTGGATGCGGCCCGTGATGTTGTCGCCCTGGACAACGTTCACTTTGACCATCCGGCCCTTGGCCCGGTGCCAGTGGCGGGGTTCCGTCAGGGGACGTCCCACACCGGGTGAGGAGACTTCGAGATCGTACGGGCGGCCGTCGTCGCCCGGATCGTTGTCCAGAACGTCGGACAGGACCTTGGAGATGTCCGCGATGACGTCCAGGTTAACGCCGCCGGTTTCCTCCTGGGGAAGGTCCACCACAACGTGGACTACCCGGTGCGAACCCGCTACGTTGATGGCGACGTCCTCAAGATACAGGCGGTTGGCGAGGACCGAGGGTTCAAGGAGGGCCCGGAGCCGGGCTGCTTCCGGATTGTGTGCCGCTGCGGAGTCAGGCCGACCCGTTCCGGTGTGGTCTGATGAAGCCGTGGCTTCTGCATTGCTCACGATGCCGGCCGCCTCCCTATAGATGATGTGGTGTGTACTAGCGTAGCTATTTTACCGGCTCAGTGGTGCACGGCGATCCCCTTCCGGCGTGACACCATGGTCTGTTGTGAACGACGACCAGCAGGAAAACCGGCCCCGGATGCGCTACTTCCGGTACGCGGCTGTATCGCTCGCAGCCCTCCTTGTCCTTAGCCTGGGATTCGCCCTCACGCCCGCCGACCCGCCGGTCCCGCCCGCTCCGCCATTCTCCGAGCAGGCGCGCGCGGCAGCCTTTGAGGACGCCCTCGGGCTCCGCGCCGCGGGGCTGGAACTCGCAGCCGGAGCCGCCGACGGCGGTGCTGCCGCCGCCACCGGCCGCATTGTGACTTTGCTGACCATCCAAGCCCGGGCACTGCTCCTGCCGGAGGCCGCCCCGGCGTCACCGCCGGCCACAGCTGCCCCGCCATCCGCTGCCCCGGAGATGACGGTGCCGGAACTAGCCGCGGCGTTGGCCGCCAGCGGTTCCGCACGGCTTGAGGACGCGAAGAGTGCCGACGGCGGCATGGCACGCCTGCTGGCCGGTGCCGGGACGGCGCAGCTTCTGGCAGCCCGGGATCTTGCAGCCGCCGCCGGCGTTCCGGACCCTGTGGCACCCGCTGCTGCAGCCGGACCGGCACCTTCACCCTCCGCCACCGCGCCTGATCCGGAGACTGCGCCGTCCTCCTGCCCCACCGCCCCGCCTGCCGGGCCGGACGCCGGTACTGCCCTGGCCGCCGCTTCCACCGCCGAACAGGAGGCGGTCTACGGATACCAGGCCGCACTGACGCGGCTGTCTCCTGCGGAGGCCGGACCGGCGTCGGAATTCCTTGCACGGCACCAGGACCTCGCGGCGGACGCTGAAGCCTGGGGCCGCCTCCACTGCGGCACTGTCCCTCCCCAGCAGCCAGGCTACGTCCTGGACGCCGGCTTCCTGGCTGCGCCGGCAGCCGGCCTGGCGCAGCTGGAGGCCGCAACCCTGCCGGCATACGGGGACGTGGTGGCGCTGGCAGAGGGGCCTGCCCGCACTTGGGCGCTGCAGGCGCTCCAATCGGCCGCCGCCCGCACCCTGCACTGGGGCGGCGATCCGGGTCCGGTTCCGGGACTGGCGCTGGACGAGGCCCAACTCCCCCTCCTCCCGGGGTGAACGCACGGGCGTCGAACCCTTCCGGATTCCGCAGACCCTGCCACCCCTGTCCGCACCTGCGCTTAGGCTGGTGCTGATGAGCCAGCAAGCAGCAGTCCCCATTCCTCCCGACCTCACTGCACGGTACGGCCGCAGCAGTGCAGGACGGGCGTGGCTCGCGTCGCTTCCCGGCCTGATCCAGGGGCGTCTCGAGCACTGGCGCCTGGAGCCAGACCTGGCCGATGGCAGCATGCCGTGGAACGGCCATGGCGCTGTGGTGGTTCCGGTGCTGCAGGCTGACGGCTCCCCTGCAGTCCTCAAGGTCGCCTTTCCGCACGATGAAGCAAGGGTTGAACGGCACGCCCTGGCACTGTGGCGCGGCCGCGGTGCGGTAGCCCTGCTCGAATCGGACGCGGGCACCTGCGCCATGCTCCTGGAGCGGCTGGAGGCAACACAGTCGCTCAACGCGGTGCCGCTGCAGGAGGCGGTGGACGTGTGGGGCAGGCTGGTCCGGCAGCTGAGCCTAAGCCCGGACCAGCGGCCCCAGTGGCAGGAGTTCGAGCACATCGCGGCGCGCGCCGAACAGTGGAGCGATGACCTTCCGGCCGATTGGGAACAGCTGGGGCGGCCGTTCCCCCGCTGGCTGCTCGAAGCGGCACTCGAGGTTTGCCAAACCCGCGGGGCGGTGGGCCGGCGCTCCGGCCGCGATGTGCTGGTCCACACAGACCTGCATTTCCTCAATGTCCTGGCCCGGCCCGGCGCGGCCGTGCCGGATGGACGGCCGACGGCGGCAGGATACGCCGCGATCGACCCCCAGCCGATGATCGGCGAACCGGAGTTCGCGGTGGCGCCGCTGCTGTGGAACCGGATCCGGGACCTGCCGGCCAACCAGCCTGGGGAAGGCCTGCGGGAGCGGTGCGCCGAGTTCAGTGCAGCGGCCGGCCTTGATCCTGAAGCCGCCCGGCAGTGGGGTGTCGCCCGGGAAGTTGCCAATGCGCTGTGGTACGCCGGAAAGCCGGACCACCAGGGCGATATGGCACGCTCACTCTGGGTGGCCAGCACCTTGGCCGGACGGACGCTTGAAGGGCTGCCGCCTGCCCACGCCCTGCCCGAGCCGGGCCAGGCACCGAGCTAGCGTACCGGCACCGGCAACGGTTCAGTTCAGCTGCCGCGCACGGCAGCCAGGGCGGACCGGACGGCGTCCACGGCCGTGCCCACATCCTTTTCGGCCGTATGCCAGTTGCTCACCGACACGCGCAGGATGTCCCGGTCCCGCCAGCGCGATCCGGACATCCAGACCCTGCCGTCCTCGATGATGCGGGCTGTTACAGCACGGGTGGTGGCATCGTCACCGAAAGCCACGCACACCTGGGTGTAGTCGACGTCGTTCAGCACCTCCACGCCGTCCAGCCCGGCGAGTCCCGCGGCGATGTCCGAGGCAGCCGCGGCGAGTCCCCTGACTTGCGCTGCCACCCCATCACGGCCAAGGTTCTTGAGCGCGGCCCACACCGGCACGCCGCGTGCGCGCCTTGACAGTTCCGGTACTTTTTCGAACGGGTCCCCCGGCCCTTCCGCATCGTGCACCAAATAGCTCGTGTGCAAGCCCATCGCCGAGCGGAGCGCAGAGGCGTCACGGACAATGGCGATGCCGCAGTCGTAGGGCACGTTCAACGTTTTGTGGGCGTCGGTGGCCCATGAGTCCGCGTCCCCGCAGCCCCTTGTCAGGTGGCGCAGCTCCGGCGCCGCGGCGGCCCACAGGCCGAAGGCGCCGTCGATGTGGACCCACGCACCATGGTTCCTGGCGACGGCAATGGCTTCGGAGAACGGATCGAAGGCGCCGGAGTGCAGGTTGCCGGCTTGCAGGCACACCAGGGCCGGCCCCGAACCTTCCTGCAGCGCGGCATCCAGTGCCGCCGGAATCAAGCGTCCCTGGCCATCCGCTTCCACCACCCGGGGCCTTCCGAGCCCGAGATACCGCAGGCTGAGATCGATGGTGTCGTGCCGCTCCCGGCCGACAAAGCAGCGGATGCGCGGTGCACCGGACAGCCCGTCCCGGTCCAGGTCCCATCCCGCATCCGTGAGGAGCCGCCACCGCCCGGCGGCCATCCCGGTGAAATTGGCCATCGTGGCTCCGGTGACGAATCCCACGTCGGAACCGGCCGGAAGCCCCAACAGTTCCAGGAGCCAGGTTCCGGCAGCTTCCTCGATGGCTGCCGTTGCGGGGGTGGCATAGCGCAGCCCCGCATTCTGGTCCCAGGCGCTCACCAGCCAGTCGGCGGCAAGTGCTGCCGGAAGCGTTCCGCCGATGACCCAGCCGAAGAAACGGCCGGAGGGCATCGCCATCAGCCCGGGTTCAGCGCTCCGGGCGAGGAAATCGACCACTTCCACGGCCGGGACGCCCGGCGAAGGAAGTGGTCCACCGAAGGCATCAGTCAGGTCATGGGCAGCGAGACTGGGCCCCACTGGCCGGTCAGGAAGGCTCTGCAGCCAGTCCGTGGCATGACTCAGTGCAGCTGACAGAGCCGGGGAGTAGTCATCATCGCCCTGTGACATACCTGCATGCTACGCCTCGCCATGGACGGCCACGAGGCCGGGATGGTTCCGGCGTCAGGCGAAGTTTTCCTGCCAGATGTCATAGCCGAGTTTGATGATGAGGGCCGCGACCACCACCAGGAATACCACGCGGACGAAGCTGCTTCCCTGCTTTACTGCCGTCCTTGCTCCGAGGTAGCCGCCGGCCATGTTGGCGGCGCCCAGCAGCAGGCCCAGTCCCCACAGGATAGAGCCGTGCGGCAGGAAGAACATCAGTGCGCCCGCGTTGGTGGCCATGTTCACGATCTTTGCCTTGGCGCTGGCCTCCAGGAAGGCGTACCCCATGGCCGAGACCAGGGCAATGACCAGGAACGAGCCCGTGCCCGGGCCGATCAGCCCGTCGTAGAAACCGATGACGGCGCCAATGAGGCACGCCACCACGTAGTGCTTGTGGCCGTCGTGCCGCAGCGCCGTGATGTCCCCGACGTCGGGCTTGAGCGCCGTGAAAAGCGCGACGGCGACCAGCGCCGCGACGATGATGGGTTTGAAGACGTTGGCCGGCAGGGTGGCCGCCAGCACGGCACCGCCAAAACTGCCCGCCAACGCGATCACGGCCATGGGCAGCGCCGTTTTCAGGTCCGGTCCCACCCGCCGGTAATAGGTGGTGGCGCTGGTGGCCGTTCCGAAGATGGAGCCCAGCTTGTTGGTGGCCAGGGCCTGCACCGGAGTGATGCCGGGGACCAGCAGCAGGGCGGGGAGCTGGATCAGCCCGCCCCCGCCCACCACCGCGTCCACCCAGCCGGCAGCGAAGCCTGCCAGCACCAGCAGGAGGATTGTTGTCAGCTGGAGGGACTCAAGTCCTAAATCCACCGCTGGGGGTCAGCTGTTGCGGACGGCGTTGACCACGTAGTCAACCGCCTTATCAACAGCTACGTTCTCAGCCTCCCCCGTGCGGCGGTCCTTGATTTCCACGACGCCGTCCACCAGGCCGCGTCCGACGGCCAGGATGGTGGGGACGCCCACCAGTTCTGCGTCGCCGAACTTCACGCCGGGCGACACCTTGGGGCGGTCGTCGTAGATGACCTGCAGGCCGGCTGCCTCCAGGTCCAGGGACAGCTGTTCCGCGGCGGCGAAAATGTCCTCGCCCTTGCCCACGGCAACCACGTGGACGTCAGCCGGCGCCACGGCGCGTGGCCAGACGAGGCCGCGGTCATCGTGGTTGGCCTCGGCAAGGGCAGCGACGGCGCGGGTGACGCCCACACCGTAGGAGCCCATGGTGACCACTACCTGCTTGCCGTTCTGGTCCAGCACCTTCAGGTCCAGGGCTTCGGCGTACTTCCTGCCGAGCTGGAAGATGTGGCCCATCTCGATGCCGCGGGCAATTTCCAACGGACCGGAGCCGTCCGGAGACGGGTCGCCTTCGCGGACGTCGGTGCACTCGATGACGCCGTCCCAGGTGAAGTCGCGTCCGGCCACCAGGCCATAGACGTGCTTGCCGGCCTCGTTGGCGCCGGTGATCCAGGCGGTGCCGCGGACCACGCGGGGATCCACGAGGTAGAGGAGCTTGGTGGAGCTTTCGCTGCCCAGCAGGGGTTCGTCCAGGGTCAGGCCGGGGCCGAGGTAGCCCTTAACGATGAGGGGCTGCTTCTTGAGGTCGTCGTCGTTGGCTGCTTCCAGTCCGATTTCCCCTGCAATGGGCAGGAAGGAACCGATGTTGGCTTCCACGCGCTTGAGGTCAACGCCGCGGTCGCCCGGCAGGCCGATGACCACAAGCTGGCGTTCACCGGTGGGCAGGGTGACGGCGAGGACAACGTTCTTGAGGGTGTCCGCGGCAGTCCAGGCGCCGCCGTCGGCCTCGCTGCGGGGGGCCAGTTCGTTGGATGCCGCCACCAGCGTTTCGATGGTGGGGGTGTTCGGGGTGTCCAGTACCTGGGCGGCAGGCGCGTTGCTGAAGTCGATCTCCGCGGGGACCACGGTGGTGACGGCTTCCACGTTGGCGGCATAGCCTGCGGCCGACCGGACAAAGGTGTCCTCGCCGATCTCCGTGGGGAACAGGAATTCCTCGCTCTTGGACCCGCCCATGGCGCCGGCGGTGGCGGCAACCGGGACGACCTCCAGGCCCAGCCGGGCAAAGATCTTGAGGTAGGCGGAACGGTGCGCTGCGTAGCTGGCGTCCAGGCCGGCGTCGTCCACGTCGAAGGAGTAGGAGTCCTTCATGATGAATTCGCGGCCGCGGAGCAGGCCTGCCCGGGGACGGGCTTCATCGCGGTACTTGTTCTGGATCTGGTAGAGGCTCAGGGGCAGGTCCTTGTACGACGAGTACAGGTCCTTCACCAGCAGCGTGAACATTTCCTCGTGCGTCGGGGCCAGGAGGTAATCCGCGCCCTTGCGGTCCTGGAGCCGGAACAGGCCCTCACCGTACTCGGTCCAGCGGTTAGTGGCCTCGTACGGTTCGCGCGGCAGCAGTGCCGGGAAGTGGACTTCCTGGGCGCCGATGGCGGCCATTTCCTCGCGGATGACCTCCTCGACTTTGCGGAGCACGCTCAGCCCCAGCGGAAGCCACGTGTAGATGCCGGGGGCTGCGCGGCGGATGTATCCGGCGCGGACCAGGAGCTTGTGGCTGGCGACCTCGGCGTCGACGGGGTCTTCGCGCAGGGTGCGCAGGAAAAGCTGGGACAGTCTTAGAACCACGGGTGGTATCCGTTTCTGGGGAAGTGCTGGATCAGCAGGGGCCGGACAAATTCGTCTGGGTACTAATCTACCGGCACCCGGCGCCAGGCTTGGACTGCGGGCTGGACTGGTCCCTGGCCAAAAGTGCCGGACACAGTAGAGCCACGCCCGGAATTACAAAGCCCCTGGCCCCCCAGTGAGGCTGGTCATCGCATCCGGGCGTGGCTCGACGCCGTTATCGCCCAAGTACTGGTGAGGACTGGTGAGACCGCCCACGCCACTCCAGCGCAGCTAGACCGAACTTATGTGATCGCGCACACGTTTGGCAAGTAGCCTTCGTTTTTGGACCGTTGACCCCCCGCTGTGCGCGTCCTACCTTTAATTCATCAGGTGATGAATTATCGGCGCACCACGTGCCGGAAACCCTCCTGTCCAGGGCGGAGGCGGCCATGTCCCATTCGGCAACAGCAGGAATCCAGGCCACCGGGATCGGCGGCGCGGTGGTGGCGCGTGGCCTGAATGTGGTGCGCGGGAAGGTTCCCGTCCTGAGCAGCCTGGACTTCGCCATCCCTGCCGGCCAAATCACCGGCCTCCTTGGGCCGTCCGGAAGCGGTAAGACCACCCTCATGCGGGCCATCGTCGGGGTCCAGCTCGTGTCGTCCGGAACGGTGGATGTCCTGGGCCTAGCCGCGGGGAGCCCGGCGCTGCGTCACCAGGTGGGTTACGTGACCCAGTCGCCCAGCGTCTACCCGGACCTGACGGTGGAAGCGAACGTACGGTACTTCGGCGCCATGCACCGCAAAAGGAAAACGGATGTGGATGAGGCGATTGCCGCCGTCGGGCTTGAACAGCAGGCACGCCGGAAAACCGCGGACCTGTCCGGCGGCCAGCTCAGCAGGGTTTCGCTGGCCTGCGCCCTGGTGGCCCGCCCCAGGCTGCTGGTGCTGGACGAGCCCACCGTTGGCCTGGATCCGGTGCTGCGGGCGGACCTGTGGAGCCGTTTCCGGTCCATGGCCGAGGACGGCATAACCCTGCTCATATCGAGCCACGTGATGGAGGAAGCCAGCCACTGCCAATCGCTGCTGCTCCTGCGGGAAGGCAGGCTGCTGGCGCAGCTGACCCCTGAAGAGCTCAGCAGGCGGGGGCACAGCAACGACCTCGAGAAAGCTTTCCTCACCATCATCCGGGAGTCGGAAAACAACGACGGCGGGAGCCTGGGAGGCCGCGACGCGGCCGCCGGGGCCGCCACGGACAGGAGCGGACGGTAATGGACATCCGGATGCTTCTTGCCACCACGCGCCGGGTCCTTGACCAGCTGCGCCATGACCACCGCAGCATCGCCCTGATCCTGGTGGTTCCGGCGCTCCTCCTCACCGCGGTGTATTTCCTGTACGAAAATGAGGTTCTTCCACCCGGAACTCCACGTACCTTCGACCGGGTGGGGCTGATGATGCTGGCCATCTTCCCGTTCGTGGTCATGTTCCTGGTCACTTCCATCACCATGCTCCGCGAACGTACGTCCGGAACACTGGAACGGCTGCTCACCACCCCTGTGCATAAGGCGGACCTGCTCTTTGGCTACGGCCTGGCCTTTTCCATCATGGCCGCACTCCAGTCACTGGTGGCAACGGCGGTGGCCTACTGGGTTTTTGGCCTTGATATTGAAGGTTCCCCGGGCCTTGTGATGATGATTGCGGTCATTAACGCCGTCCTGGGCGTGGCGTTGGGCCTGCTGTGTTCGGCCTTTGCCAGGACGGAGTTCCAGGCGGTCCAGTTCATGCCCGTGGTGGTGGTTCCGCAGATTCTGTTGTGCGGCCTGTTCGTGGCACGCGACCGGATGAACGATGTCCTGGAATCGGTGTCCAACGTCCTTCCGCTGACGTTTTCCGTGGATGCGTTGCAGGAAATCGCGGCCAACTCCGAGGCCACCGAACAGCTCTGGCAGGACGCAGGCATCATGGCAGCCATCGTCCTGGGCGTGCTGGTGCTGGCATCGCTCACCCTCCGCAGGCGCAGCGCATGACCTCAGGCGGGCACGGCGCTGCAGGTGTCAGGCGGGGACGCCGGGGCGGCAGTGCCGCGTCCCGGGACCATATCCTCGAGACCGCGAGGCGCCAGTTCGCCGAACATGGCTTTGAGGGTACGAGCCTGCGTCAGGTGGCCCGGGTGGCGGGCGTTGACCCGGCCATGATCCACCACTTTTTCAAGGGCAAGGACGAGCTCTTCGCCCTCAGCGTGGAGCTTCCGGCGGACCCCGAGCAGGTGCTTTCCGGGGTAGCCGGCTCCGACCCCGGCCAGCGTGCGGAGCTGATTGTCCGCGCCGTGCTGCGCCTGTGGGAAAGCCCCGCACAGCCAAGCCTGGTGGCGTTCCTCCGGGGAACACTGGGGTCAAAGGCGAAAACTGCCCTGCTCCGGGAAATGGTAAACCGGACCATTATCAGCCGCATCATGGCGGGCGTTCCGGGGACACCGGATGAGGTGGCCCTGCGCGGCGACCTCGTGGCAACGCAGATGGTGGGCCTGATGATGGTCCGCTACGTGGTCCGCCTGGAGCCGCTGGCATCGGCAGAACCGGAGGATATTGTCCGGCTCATCTCCCCCAACGTGCAGCGGTACCTGACCGGGAACCTCACTTAACCAGGCCACCGGGCCGAATTGGGACTTTCGCAGGCAGCCGCCGGCTAGAAGAGAACTGTAGCGAAGGTTCCCACCTGCCGGAAACCCACGCGTTCATAGGTGGAACGCGCCCTCACGTTGAAGCCGTTGACGTAAAGGCTGGTGACCGGCGCGACCTTCTGCGCCTGCTCCACGACGGCGGACATGTACCCGGGGCTCAACCCCTGGCCGCGGAAGAGCGGGTTCATCCATACGCCCTGGATCTGGGTGACCTCGGAGGTGACAGCGCCCAGCTCCGCTTTGAACACCACTTCCCGGGCATCGTTGAGGTGGACAAGGGAGTGGCCCTGCCGGATGAGGCCTTCCACCCGGCGGCTGTAGAACTCCCGCCCGCCCAGGAACGGCGAGTATCCGACTTCCTCCTCGAACATCGCGGCGCAGGCAGGGAGGATGCGGTCAAAATCCGCCAGGTTTCCCAGTTCGAGGCCGGGGTTGGGCTCGACGCAGGACGGCCCGTCGATAATCATCAGGGGCTGTTCGGCGCGCACTTCATGCGCACGGTGGCCCAGCTCCACGAGTTCAGCATGAAGGGCCAGCACAGCCTGCGCGGGCCCAAATGCCGAGGCGTAGCGCCGGCCGGACCTGTTGGCGGCCTCGGCCACCACTCCGGCAAGGGCGGGATCCAACTGGACGGGAACCAGGTTGGCGCCTGCCCAGCAGGCACCCACCAGGATGCCGTCGTCGAACACTCCAATGATGCCGGCGCCGCCGCTGGTAGGCGCGGCGGTGCCGGCAGCACGCAGGTGGGCGAGAATGAACACATTGGTGACCGGATCCTGCCGGGCAAGGAGCCTGAGCGCCTCGGTGTCCTGGCCGTCCAGCGTGCGGACCGAAATCCCCGCCAGATCGGTAACGTCCTTACGAGACGCTAACCACGGGGCTACCCTTGACAGCATCTTCGCCATCGGCCTCCCCCATCTCTTCCGCGATACGCATGGCCTCTTCGATCAGTGTCTCAACAATTTCGCTTTCGGGAACAGTCTTGATGACTTCGCCCTTCACAAAAATCTGGCCCTTGCCGTTACCGGAAGCAACACCGAGGTCGGCTTCACGTGCCTCACCCGGTCCGTTCACCACGCAGCCCATGACAGCCACGCGCAGCGGAATCTCCATTCCCTCCAGCCCGGCGGTCACCTGCTCCGCCAGCGTGTAAACGTCCACCTGGGCGCGGCCACAGGACGGGCAGGAGACAATTTCCAGCTTGCGGGGCCGCAGGTTGAGGGACTGCAGGATCTGGTTCCCCACCTTGATCTCCTCCACCGGCGGGGCCGAGAGGGAAACGCGGATGGTGTCGCCGATACCCCTGGACAGGAGGGCGCCGAAGGCAGTGGCGGACTTGATGGTGCCCTGGAACGCGGGGCCGGCTTCGGTCACGCCGAGGTGGAGGGGCCAGTCACCCTTTTCGGCCAGCATTTCGTAGGCCGCCACCATGATGACGGGATCGTTGTGCTTGACCGAGATCTTGAAGTCGTGGAATCCGTGCTCTTCGAAGAGCGAAGCTTCCCACACTGCAGACTCCACCAGCGCCTCAGGGGTTGCCTTGCCGTACTTCTTGAGGATGCCCGGCTCCAGCGATCCGGCGTTGACGCCGATGCGGATGGAGGTGCCGTGGTCCCGCGCGGCAGCGGCGATTTCCTTGACCTGATCGTCGAACTTGCGGATGTTTCCCGGGTTGACGCGCACGGCGGCGCATCCGGCCTCGATGGCGGCGAAGACGTACTTGGGCTGGAAGTGGATGTCCGCGATGACCGGGATCTGGGACTTCCGGGCAATGATGGGCAGCGCCTCGGCGTCGTCCGCGGAGGGGCAGGCAACACGCACGATGTCGCAGCCGGACGCCGTCAGCTCCGCGATCTGCTGCAGCGTGGCGTTGATGTCAGTGGTGGGCGTGGTGGTCATCGACTGCACGCTGATGGGGAAGTCCGAGCCCACCCCAACGGAACCGACTTTGATCTGGCGGGTCTTGCGGCGCGGGGCAAGGACGGGTGGCGGTGCTGACGGCATTCCCAGGCTGACCGAGGTCACGTGGACTCCTAGAGTTGAAAGGGTAAAGAAGAAGCGGCTACGCCGTGAGTCCGGCGAGGACGCCGATGATGGGGGACCATTCCGTGATGCGGGTCCCGGCGATGACTCCGGCGGCGGCGAAGGGGTCCTGCTTGAGGATCGAGTTGAGGGCGGCCTCGTCTGCTGTCTTGAAGATCAGGAGCGCTCCGGCGCCGTCACCGTACGGACCGCTGGCGAGGAGGACGCCGTCCTGCGCAAGGCCCGCAAGCCATTCGCGGTGCGCTGGCCGGGCCTCGTCGCGGGCTTCGGTGGAATCGGCGGCATAAACGTACTCAACGGCAAAAACTGTCATACCGCTACCCTATCGCCATGCCCGCCCTGCCACCCATCCGGGTGCTATCTCCGGCCGGGCAGAAGACCTGTTTCAGCTGAGGAAGAGGACCTTGACGGCGGCTGCGGTACCGGCGGCCCAGAGCATGGACGTCAACGTTCCGATGATGAAACGCTCAGCCGCCACCGGCGTCTCCTTCAGCTCCGCGAACCGGCCCAGGCCTTTGATGGCCACGATGTAGGCGATGGCCACCGGCTGGCCGGTCAGGATGGCCAGGCACACTCCCAGCCGCTCCAGGATGCCGATGATGGCTCCGCCGCGCAGGATCCGCTGTGCCGATGCGGCCGGCTCGGCAGGTGCAGCGCCCGACGCCGGGTGCTCCGGTTCAGCCGTCAGCTCGCCGTCCACCTTTTGGCCGGCTTCGTCCGGGCGGCTTCCGCGCACAGGGTCAACAGTGACGTCCGCGGACGGGTCCTCCGCAGCCCGCCGCGCCTGCTCCGCCGCCTTGGCGGCGTCCGCCCTGTCGTCAATGGTTCTGGCGAGTTTGAAAACGAGCGCCGTCACAGGCCAGCCCGCAAAACCAGCCGTAAGCAGTGCAACCGTGATCCACAGTGCGTTCATTGAGCTCCTTCACCATGGGAACGGGCAGTCGTTGAATGGGCAATCGTTGAATGAGCATGGTCCAGAAGCATTGCTGCCGCCGGCCTGGCTGCCCATTCTTCCTGCCAGCCCGACCGGAGTACGGTACGGCTCACCGATTGTTCGCTGATTCCAAGCTCCAGAGCCACCTGCTTTTGGCGCCCGTGCCTGGCGGCTTCCTGGCGGCGGAGGGCGTCCACCACCCGCCACTGGGCATCGGTGCGCTCCTGCACAACGCGGCCCAGCAGGCGCAGCACCGCTTCAGCGTTGGCACAGGCCCGCACCCCCTCAGCGTCCACGGCGCGGCCTTCCGCGTCTTTGCCCATAGTGCCCGGCACCACCGACAACGGAACCTGCGAGCCTGCTGCCTTGGCCCGGTCCACGGCGTGGCGTGCGGCAACGAACGCTGCCCCTGTCCCCTCACGCGGGCTGGCACCGCCAGGGAGCGATACCGCTCCGATGCCGATTCCCACATACCAGCGGCCGGCCCGCAGCGCATGCAGGGCAATGTCCACGACATCGGCGGGGTCAGCCACCACGCCCTGGAGCTCATCGCCCACCGAGCGCTCAAAGGCAGCAGGTGTCAATTCGGCAAGCTGGGAGATCAGGTCCGGAACCCGGTCCGTATCTCCTGTGCTGCCCCGCTGGTCAATCGTCATAACGAACATGGATCAACCATATGCGGCTGACTATCCGATCTCAATCAAAATTGACTGATTTCCGGGAATCAACCGGAGCTGTATTAGGAGTCAGCCGAAGAGATTCACGGGCTTGACGATGTCCGCGTAGATCAGCAGGGCGCTCATGCCCATCAGCAAGGCCGCCACCACGTACGTCACGGGGAGCAGTTTGGCGATGTCAAAGGCCCCCGGGTCCGGTTTGCCGAACAGCTTTGCCACCCTTCGCCGGGCGCCTTCGTACAGGGCACCGGCAACGTGGCCGCCGTCCAGCGGCAATAGCGGGATCAGGTTGAAGACGGCCAAGGCGAAGTTCAGCCCTGCCAGCAGCCCGATCAGGGTGGCCACCCGGGACTGGACCGGGATTTCCTCCATGGCGGCGACTTCGCCGGCCACCCGGCCGACGCCCACCACGCTGATGGGACCGTTGGGATCGCGGGGCTCTTCACTGAAGGCGGCCTTCGCCACGCCCACCACGCGTGCGGGCAGGTTGAAGATGACGCCGGCAACCTGGCGGATGTTTTCCCCCGCCATGGGCAGGACGGTCGACGCCGGCTGGGGCACCAGTTCAGTGTGCGCGCCGATTCCCAGGAAGCCGACGTCCTGGTACCGGAGGTTGCCGGCGTCGTCCGTCTCCTGCCGGCCGTCAACGCCGATGATGGGCCGGGCGGACAAAACGGGGGTCACCGTTGTGGAGAGGGGGGCGCCGTCGCGCTCCACGGTGATGGCTACCTCGCGGCCGGCGGAGGCGCGGATCCACTCGGTCAGCTGGTCCCAGCTGGTGACGTCCTTGCCGTCGAAGGACGTCACGGTGTCATTGGGCTGCAGTCCCGCGGCAGCGGCAGGCGTCAGCCGGCAGTCCGCGGAGTCGGGGTCCACCGTTTCGCCCGCCGCCACCTGGCACTTGGAAACGTCGGAAATGGTGGTGGTGGCCGTTGCCATTCCGAAGCCCATCAGCAGGACGGCCGTCAGGATGAGGCCGAGGACCATGTTCATGGCCGGTCCGCCGAGCATCACGATGATCTTTTTCCAGACCGGAAGCCGGTAGAAGACGCGGTTTTCGTCGCCCGGGCCAACTTCCTCATGCGCCATGGACCGGGCTTCGGTGGCCAGGGTCTGGAACATCCCCGTGCTGGAAGGGCGGACCGATCCGTCGTCCTTGTTGGGCGGGTACATGCCGATCATGGACACGTAGCCGCCCAACGGTATGGCCTTCACGCCGTACTCGGTTTCGCCCCTCCGCTTCGACCACAGGGTGGGGCCGAAACCGATCATGTACTTGGTCACACGCACTTTGAAGAGCTTGGCGGGCACCAGGTGGCCCACTTCGTGGAGCGCGATGGAGGCGGCGATGCCGATGGCCACAAAGACGACGCCGAGGATAAAAAGGAGAACGGGGGTCATGGAGGTGCTTGCTGCTTCCTAGAGACTGCTGACTGCTAAACGTTCGTGGGCGCGGGCGCGTGCCCAGCTCTCAGCATCAAGCACGGATTCCACCGTGAGCCGGGAAGAACCTGTATGTTCGCTGAGCACGGCGTCCACCGTGTCCACGATGTCGGTGAACCGGATGCGGCCGGCATGGAAGGCCGTCACGGCTTCCTCGTTGGCTGCGTTGAAGACTGCCGGGAAGGTGCTGCCCTGCCTTGCGGCCTCCTTGGCGAGATCCACGGCGGGGAAAGCGGTCACGTCCAGCGGTTCGAAGGTCCAGGTGGCCGCCTTGGTCCAGTCGCAGGCTGACGCGGCCTTGGGCACCCTGTCCGGCCAGCCCAGCCCCAGCGCAATGGGCAGGCGCATGTCCGGGGGCGAGGCCTGGGCGATGACGGAGCCGTCGATGAACTGGACCATGGAGTGCACCACGGACTGGGGGTGGACCACAACGTCTATCCGGTCCAGCGGAACATCAAAGAGCAGGTGCGCCTCGATCACTTCGAGTCCTTTGTTGACGAGCGTGGCTGAGTTGGTGGTGACCATAACGCCCATGTCCCAGGTGGGATGGGCCAGCGCTTCCTCCGGGGTGACACCGTGCAGTTCCCCGCGGCTCCTGCCCCGGAACGGGCCTCCGGACGCTGTGAGGATGAGTTTTTCCACTTCACCGGCCGTGCCGGACCGCAGGCATTGGGCTATCGCGGAGTGCTCTGAGTCCACGGGGACAATCTGGCCGTCCCGGGCCGCTGCCTTGACCAGCTCGCCGCCCACAATGAGGGATTCCTTGTTGGCCAGGGCCAGTGTGGCGCCGGACTTGAGCGCCGCCAGGGTGGGGGCAAGGCCTATTGAACCGGTGATGCCGTTGAGCACCACGTCCGCCTCGATTTCCGCAATGCGGGTGGAGGCGTCGGGGCCGGACACGATCCGGGGCCGGTAGCCGGACTTTCCCGCAGCGGCGGCTGCCTGGTCGATCAGGGTGGCCAGGCGGGCCGGATCACCGCCGGCGATTCCGACGGCTGCAGCTCCCGTATGCACCGCCTGCCGGGCGAGGAGTTCCAGGTTGCCGCCGCCTGCGCTGAGTGCCACGACCTCGAAAAGGTGCGGGGCGCCGTCGACGACGTCAATCGCCTGGGTGCCGATGGAACCGGTGGATCCGAGGAGGACGACTCTGCGTGGCTGCATTGGTTAAGTATCCCGCACCTCCTTGACCGGCTGCGCCTTGACCTCGGCACGGCCCGGCGTAACGTGGATGCCGTGGACTGGCTGTCTTGGTTCGATGCGCCGGAATACGAGTTCGCCCGGCAAGTGCTGCAGCGGGGCATCGCCGCGCTCTACTTCGTCGCGTTCCTGTCCTCGCTGAATCAGTTCCCCGCGCTGCTGGGTGAGCGCGGATTTCTCCCGGCACCGGAATACCTGGGCGGCTTCAGCAGGCTGCGCCGGCCCACCCTCTTCCGCTGGCGCTACTCCGACGGCCTGCTGCGGGCCGTCTGCGCGGCGGGGCTTGTGATATCGGCGCTGCTGGTGGCCGGACTCCCGCAGATGGGACCTCCCTGGGTGCCGCTGATTGCGTTCCTGTCCCTCTGGCTGCTGTACATGTCCATCGTGAACGTGGGCCAGACGTTCTACGGGTTCGGCTGGGAGATGCTCCTCCTTGAAGCGGGCTTCACCGTGGCGTTCCTCGGTTCTGACCAGACGGACCCGCCCCGGACCATCCTGATCCTGATCGTGTGGCTGGTGTTCCGGCTGGAATTCGGCGCCGGGATGATCAAGATCCGCGGCGGCCGGGAGTGGCGCGACCTGACCGCGCTGTACTACCACCATGAGACGCAGCCAATGCCCGGTCCGCTCAGCCGGCAGGCGCATCTGCTGCCCAAGCCCCTCCACAAGGTGGAAGTGCTGGGCAACCATTTCGCCCAGCTGGTGGTCCCCTTCCTGCTGTTCGCTCCCCAGCCGGTGGCCAGCGTCGCGGCGGCGGTCGTCATCGTGACACAGCTGTGGCTGGTGGCCACCGGCAACTTCGCCTGGCTGAACTGGATCGCCATCGTGCTGGCGTTCGCCGCCGTCAGCGATTCGGCGGCCCACGCCGTCCTGCCGGCCATCCCCGTGGACTGGCACGGTGCGGGCGTGGAGCGGGAGACTCCGCTCTGGTGGCTGGTCATCACGCTCGCTGCCACCCTGTTGCTGGTGGTGCTCAGTTACTGGCCGCTCCGGAACCTGTTCTCCCGCCGGCAGCTGATGAATGCGAGCTTCAACCGCTGGCAGCTGGTGAACACCTACGGGGCGTTCGGGAGTGTCACCAAGCAGCGCATCGAGATTGTGGTGGAGGGCACCCTGGACGACGACCCCGATGAGTCCTCCGACTGGCGTGAGTACGGCTTCAAGGGAAAGCCCGGGGACGTGCGCAGGATTCCCCGCCAGTATGCCCCCTATCACCTGCGGCTGGACTGGCTCATGTGGTTCCTGCCGCTGCGGACGGTGCACGAAGAGTGGTTTTACGCCTTCCTCGGCAAGCTGCTGGAGGCGGACCGGAAGACCCTGCGGCTCCTGCGCCATGACCCGTTCGACGGCGGGGCGCCCCGCTGGGTGCGCGTCCTTAGCTACCACTACCGTTTCGCCACCCGCAAGGAGTTCCGGGAGACGGGGAACCGGTGGGTGCGCACCCGGCTCTACGAGGCCATCCCGCCGATCTCCCTCCGGCGGTCGCAAGGCCGGCGAAGGTGAGCGGCCGGCCAACGCGGAAACCGGCGCCGGACTCCAGGGCAGCTTGGTCCCTGCAAGGCTTTTAGGCGTGCTCCCCCGCCCGGCGGATGATGGCCTCGGCGTGCTTCAGGATGGGCCCGTCGATCATCTTTCCCTCGTGCTGGAAAACACCGGAACCGGCGGTCCGGGCAGCCTGCAGCAGGGCTGAGGCCGCGGCCACGTCCGCCTCGGAAGGAGCGTAGGCGCCCCGCACCACCGCGGCCTGGCTGGGGTGGATGCAGGCTTTGGAACCGAAGCCCGACGCAACAGCATCGGCCGCTTCCGCCGCCAAACCTGTGAGATCCGGGATGTTGACATACACGGCATCCACCGCTTCCTTGCCGAAAGCGCGGGCAGCCAGGAGGACCGATGACCGGGCATGCAGCGCTACGGCCCGGTAGCCGCCGTCGTAACCGCGGCTGGACGTACCGCCCAGGGTTGCCAGCAGGTCCTCGGCTCCCCACATCAGCGCAACCACGTTGGGGGCGGCGGCAATGGCCGGCGCATTCAGGATGCCGAGGGCAGTCTCACAGAGTGCGATGACCTGGTAGGCCTCAAGCGCTTTCAATTGCTCGGCACTTTCCGCCTTTGCCAGCATGACCGTGCGGTAGGGCGTGTGCGCCAGGGAGTGCAGATCCTTTTCGAATTCCTCCGTCCCGGCCGGGTTCACCCTGATGATGGTCCGGCTGGGATCCAGTTCCGGGACGTCGCCGGTGGCCCCCACCTGGGCAAGGATGGCACCCCGGGCGCGCTGCTTGTCGGCAGGGGCAACGGCGTCTTCGAGGTCCAGGATGACGGCATCGGCGCGGGTGGCGGCCTTCTGGTAGCGTTCCGGCCGGTCAGCAGGGCAAAAGAGCAGGGCAGGGCCCATCACAAAGGTCATACCGGCATTGTCTCCTGTCCGTTGCCGTGCTGCCTGGTGTGTGCCTCCCGGGTCCACATCAGGCAGCTTCGGGTTGCGAGCGCCACCACGGCGCCGTCCTGGTTCCGGCCGGTGTGCTGCATGGTGACGACCCCCTGGCCCGGCCGTGATTGCGAGAGCCGCTTCCCGGCGATCACGGTCTCCGTATAGAGGGTGTCCCCGTGGTACAGCGGGTGCGGGAAGGACACGTCGGTCAGGCCCAGCTGGGCGATGATGGTCCCCTGCGTTAACTGGGTGACGGACTGGCCCACCACCGTGGAAAGCGTGAACATGGAATTGACCAGCCGCTGGCCAAACGGCTGGCCGGCGCTCCAGGCGGCGTCGAGGTGCAAGGCCTGTGTGTTCATGGTGAGGGTGGTGAACAGGACGTTGTCCGCCTCGGTCACCGTGCGGCCGGGACGGTGCGCGTAAACCACCCCTTCTTCCAGTTCATCGAAGTACAGCCCGCGCTGCTCGATGACGCGCGGGGCGCCGGAGGCAGAGCCCGTGGCAGGGCTCGTTGAAGCCTCGTTCCCGGTCATACCGTGAGTTCCTGGTCTTCTTCGAACAGCTCGGCACCGGTGGCTGCGGCGACGTCCTCCGCGGAGACGTTGGGTGCCAGTTCGCGCAGCACCAGGCGCGATCCTGAGGTGTCCTTGACGACGTCGATGACGGCGAGGTCTGTGATGATCCGGTCCACGCACCCCTTGCCGGTCAGCGGGAGCGAGCACTCCTGGACGATTTTGGGCCTGCCGCTGCGGTCCACGTGCTCCATCATCACGATGACTTTCTTGGCGCCGAACACCAGGTCCATGGCCCCGCCCATGCCCTTGACCATCTTGCCCGGGATCATCCAGTTGGCCAGGTCTCCGTTTGCGGCCACCTCCATGGCTCCCAGGACGGCAACGTCCACGTGGCCGCCCCGGATCATCCCGAAGGACGATGCAGAGTCAAAGAATGCTGCGCCCTTGTTGACGGTGACGGTTTCCTTGCCGGCATTGATCAGGTCGGGGTCAACGGCATCCTCCGCCGGATAAGGGCCGACGCCGAGGATTCCGTTTTCGGAGTGCAGCACCACTTCCACACCGGCGGGAATGTAGTTGGGGATCAGCGTGGGCATCCCGATTCCGAGGTTTACGTACTGGCCGTTGCTGAGCTCCATGGCCACCCGGGCGGCCAGTTCGTTGCGCGTCCAGCCTTTGGTTTCGGCTTCGCCTGCCGCATCGCCGGTGGCGGCGTGCTGCTGGGAGGGTGCGCGGCGGTACTCGGGGCGGACGCCTTCGGGCCGCGGAGCGTAGGGGCTGTTCGGATCCATGGCTAAGCTCCTGCCTGCTGGTTGCTGCCGGGTCCCTGGACGGAACCTCCGCCGGACGGGGCTGCCAGCGCCACGGTCCGCTTTTCGATGCGTTTCTCGGCGTTGGAAGCCAGGACTACCCGCTGCACGAAAATGCCGGGGGTGTGGATGTGTTCCGGGTCCAGTTCGCCCGGCTCCACAAGTTCTTCCACCTCGGCGATGGTGATGCGGCCGGCCATGGCGCAGAGCGGGTTGAAGTTCATGGCCGTGGCGTGGAAGACGAGGTTGCCGTGCCGGTCGCCCTTCCAGGCATGGACCAGCCCGAAGTCCGGCGTCAAGGCCTCCTCCAGCACGTAGTCAACCCCGGCGAAGGAGCGCACCTCCTTCGGTTCCGATGCCACCGCGATCCCGCCGTCGGCGTCGTACTTTTGCGGCAGGCCGCCGTCGGAAACCTGGGTGCCCACTCCCGCCTTGGTGAAGAAGGCAGGGATCCCGGCGCCGCCGGCGCGCAGCTTCTCCGCGAGGGTGCCCTGAGGCGTGAGGACCACTTCCAGCTCACCGGCCAGGTATTGGCGGGCAAACTCTTTGTTCTCGCCCACGTAGGAGCTGATGGTGCGGCGGATGCGCCCGTCCCGGAGCAGGATGCCCAACCCCCAGTCGTCCACACCGCAGTTGTTGCTGACCGTTTCCAGTCCGGAGGTGCCGGCACGGTGCAGGGCGTCGATGAGGGTGACCGGAATTCCACAGAGTCCGAACCCGCCCACGGCCAGGGAGGCGCCGTCCGGGATGTCCGCCACTGCTTCGTCGGCGCTGGCAACAACCTTGTTGATCATCGTTGGTCCTTTCAAGGGTCTCGACAGGCTCGACCACCGGGACAGGCTGGACCACCGGACGGCTCTACCGCCCAGCGGACCCGCTAGAGTCCCAGTTCGCGGGCGATCAGCATCAGCTGGACCTCCGTGGTGCCCTCCCCCACTTCAAGGATCTTGGAGTCGCGGTAGTGGCGTGCCACGGTGAACTCGTTGATGAAGCCATAGCCGCCGAATACCTGGGTGGCATCCCGCGCGTTGTCCATGGCCGCCTCGCCTGCGACCATCTTAGCGATGGCCGCCTGCGTCTTGAACGGCTTTCCGGCGAGCATCCGGGCGGCTGCATCGTAGTAGGCCAGGCGGGCGGTGTGGGCCCTGGCTTCCATGCGGGCGATCTTGAAGGAGATGGCCTGGTACTTGCCGATTTCCTGGCCGAAGGCCCTGCGCTCCTTGGCGTATTTGACGGACAGGTCCGCGCATCCCTGGGCGGCGCCGGTGGCGAGGGCTGCGATGGCGATGCGGCCCTCGTCCAGGATGGAGAGGAAGTTGGCGTAGCCGCGGCCTTCGGCACCCAGCAGGTTTTCTTCCGGGACGCGGACGTCCTTCAGCGTGAGCGGGTGGGTGTCCGAGGCGTTCCAGCCCACTTTGTTGTAGGGCTTTTCCGCCTTGAAGCCGGGCGTGTCGGTGGGCACCAGGATGGTGGAGATCTCTTTCTGCAGGCTGCCGTCCGGACGCTCCTTCTGTCCGGTGACTGCGGTCACCGTGACCAGCCGGGTGATGTCCGTCCCGGAGTTGGTGATGAACTCCTTGTTGCCGTTGATCACCCACTGGCCACCCTCGCGCCGGGCGTGGGTCTTGGTGCCGCCGGCGTCTGACCCGGCTTCGGGTTCCGTCAGCCCGAAGCCCGCGAGCGCCTGGCCGGACGCCAGCATGGGGAGCCATTCCTCCTTCTGGGCGCCCGTGCCGAAGCGGTACACGGGCATGGCGCCCAGGGAGACGCCGGCTTCCAGGGTGATGGCGACGGACTGGTCCACCCGGCCCAGCTGTTCCAGTGCCAGGGCGAGGGCGAAGTAGTCCCCGCCCATTCCGCCGAACTCCTCCGGGAAGGGCAGGCCGAACAGGCCCATCTCCGCCATCTGCTTCACGACTTCGTAGGGGAAGCTGTGCTCCTCGTCGTGCTTGGCCGATACCGGGGCCACCACGGTGTCCGCGAAATCGCGGACGGTGTCGCTGAGGTCCTGGTATTCCTCGCTGAGTTCAAAACCTGCCATGTCTAGGCTCCTTTGCCGTTCGTCAGACTGTCTTGTGGCTGTTCCGGGGCACCGGCTGGATGGATGGTGGCCAGGATCTGGTCCGCCTTCACCAGGTCGCCGGGCCGGGCGGTAAGGTACACCGTCCCGGCCAGCGGCGCCAGCAGCTGGTGTTCCATCTTCATGGCCTCCACCGAAGCCAGGACCTGGCCGGCTTCCACGGTGTCCCCGTCGGCCACCGGGACGGACACGACGGTGCCGGGCATCGGTGAACGCACGGCCGGGTCTGCGGATCCTTCCTCGCGCTGGATCGCCGCCAGGACGCGTTCGAGCCGCGCCTCACGGCTCAGCACCTCCAGCCGGCAGGACCAGCCTCCGTTGCCGAGGAACAGTTCCAAGGGGGCGTCCGACGGCGGGGTCCCCGGCTCCCTCTGGCGGGGTTCCCCAGTGCCGTGTTCCGGGAAAGATGGCCCTGGGTGGAGTGGTCCCGGGTAGACCGGAGCCAGCGCATACTCGTGGACGTCGCCGTCGAGGGCCAGCTCCGCGTGGCCTCGCCGTGAAAAGCGAAGCGAGGCAGTGCGGCGGGCCCCGCCGTCGACCGCCACGATGCTGTCTCCCGCGGCGGGACTGCCGCTGACCGCAACGGTGGCCACGCCGCCGTCGGGCGTTCCCAAGCTCACAAGCCGGGGAGCGGGAGCTCCCAGCCGCCAGCCATCCCCCGCGTGCCAGGGACCGGGCGCCTGTGGTGCCCGGTCACCGGCTTGGAGAACGAAGAGGGCCGCGGCCACCAGCTCGGCCTCACCGACGCGGCGGAAAGCAAAGCCAGGCAGCTTCCGCTCAATGAGGCCGGTGTCCAGGTGGCCGTTCCGGACATCGGGATCGTTGATCAGGAGCCGGAGGTACTCCACATTGGTGTCCAGGCCCAGCGCGGTGTAGCCGGCGAGCGCCCCGTCCAGGGTGTCCAGTGCGGCTGCCCGGTCCGCACCCCAGGCGATGACCTTGCCCATCATCGGGTCGTAGCTCGACGACAGCTGCAGCCCTTCGACCAGTGACGAATCCACCCGGATCCGTCCCTCCCCTCCGTCCGGCAACTCGTCAAGCAGGTAAACCCGCCCGGTGGACGGCAGGAAGTTCTTTTCCGGCACTTCGGCGTACACACGTGCCTCCACGGCGTGGCCTTCCAGGACGACGTCGGCCTGCCGGACGGTCAGTTCCTCACCCGCGGCAATCCGCACCTGCCATTCAACGAGGTCCACGCCCGCGACCATCTCCGTAACGGGGTGCTCCACCTGGAGACGGGTGTTCATCTCCATAAAAAAGAACTCGTCCGGGGCGTCATCGGAGACCAGGAACTCCACTGTTCCGGCGCCGCTGTAGTTCACGCTGCGGGCGGCGTTGCAGGCGGCCTCGCCGATGCGGGCCCGGACTTCCGGCCCGTTGGGCAGGCTTTCCAGCAAGGGCGACGGGGCTTCTTCGATCACTTTCTGGTGCCGCCGCTGCAGGGAGCATTCGCGTTCGCCAAGGTGGATGACGTTGCCGTGGTTGTCCGCCAATACCTGGACCTCAATATGCCGCGGGGTGCTCACCAACCGTTCCAGGAACAGGGTGTCGTCACCGAACGCGCTGGCCGCCACCCGCCGGGCAGTGGCAAGGACTCCGGGAAGGTCCTCCGGGGTTTCCACCGCGTGCATGCCCTTGCCGCCGCCTCCCGCGGAGGGCTTGATCAGGAGCGGAAATCCGACGGCGGCGGCAGCCTCCACCAGGTCAGCGTCCGTCATGCCCGGGCGTGCTACGCCGGGAACCACCGGGACGCCGTAGCCCGCCACGTGGTTTTTGGAGCGGATCTTGTCCCCCATGATGTTCAGGGCTTCCACGCCTGGCCCGATGAACGTGATGCCGGCCTTTTCCAGGGCGCGGGCAAACTCCACGTTTTCGCTCAGGAAGCCGTAGCCCGGGTGCACAGCCTCGGCGCCGGTCTGCCGGCAGGCCCCGATGACCGCCTCGATGTTCAGGTAGCTCTCGGCGGCGGCCGCCGGGCCGATCCGCACGGCCGAGTCAGCTTCGCGGACGTGCCGGGCGCCGGCGTCGGCATCGCTGTACACGGCCACCGAGCGGATGCCCAGGGCGCGGAGGGTCCTGATGACGCGGCACGCGATTTCGCCGCGGTTTGCCACCAGGACCGTGCCGAACAACGGTTGGCGGGCGGCGGCCGTGCCGGGTGCGGTGATGCTCGTCGTTGAGTGCAGGGTCATGGCTGGCTCACATCCGGAAGAGGCCGAAAGAGGTTTCCGGCAAGGGGGTGCGGGAGACGACGTCCAGTGCCAGGCCCAGGACGGTGCGGGTATCCGCGGGGTCGATGACGCCGTCGTCCCAGAGCCGGGCCGTGGAGTAGTACGGGCTGCCCTGGTCCTCGTATTGCCGGCGGATGGGGGCCTTGAACTCTTCCTCATCCCGGGCTGACCATTCCTCGCCGGCCGCTTCGTACTGGTCCCGCTTCACAGTGGCCAGCACGCTTGCCGCCTGGCTGCCGCCCATCACCGAGATCCGGGCTGCCGGCCACATCCAGAGGAAGCGCGGCGAATAGGCGCGGCCGCACATGGAGTAGTTGCCGGCGCCGAAGGAACCACCGATCACCACCGTCAACTTGGGGACCCTGGCGGTGGCCACGGCCGTGACCATTTTTGCCCCGTTCTTGGCGATGCCGCCCTGCTCCGCGTCCCTGCCCACCATGAAGCCCGAGATGTTCTGCAGGAACACCAGGGGGATGCCGCGCTGGTCGCAAAGCTCGATGAAGTGTGCGCCTTTGAGGGACGACTCGCTGAACAGCACGCCGTTGTTGGCCACGATGCCCACCGGATGGCCGTGGAGGCGTGCGAAGCCGGTGACCAGGGTGGTGCCGTAGTCCTTCTTGAACTCGTGGAACCTGCTGCCGTCAACAAGCCTGGCGATGACCTCATGGACGTCGTAGGGGGCGTTGACGTCCGTGGGGACTGCCCCGTACAGCTCCTCCGTGTGTGCGGCAGGCCCGACGGCGGGTTCCACGTCCCACGCGGGGGCCGCCGGTCTGGGCAGCGTGGCCACGATGTCGCGGATGATCTGCAGGGCGTGGTGGTCGTTTTCCGCCAAATGGTCGGTCACTCCCGAGATCCGCGAATGCACGTCCCCGCCGCCGAGCTCCTCGGCCGTGACAATTTCGCCGATGGCGGCCTTCACCAGCGGCGGGCCGCCCAGGAAGATGGTGCCCTGGTTGCGGACGATGACGGTTTCATCGCTCATGGCCGGGACGTACGCGCCGCCGGCAGTGCAGGAGCCCATCACGGCGGCGATCTGCGGGATTTTTGCCGCTGAGAGGCGCGCCTGGTTGTAGAAGATGCGGCCGAAGTGGTCTTTGTCCGGAAAAACCTCGTCCTGCTTGGGCAGGAATGCCCCGCCCGAATCCACCAGGTAGATGCACGGCAGCCGGTTCTCGAGTGCGACTTCCTGGGCCCGCAGGTGCTTCTTGACGGTCATCGGATAGTAGGTGCCGCCTTTGACCGTGGCGTCGTTTGAGATGACCAGGACGTGGCGTCCGTGCACCAGTCCAATGCCGGCGATGACCCCCGCGCCGGGAGCTTCGTCGTTGTACATCCCGGTGGCGGCGAGGGGTGCAATTTCGAGGAAGGGGCTGCCGTCATCCAGCAGCTGGTCGATGCGCTCGCGGGGCAGGAGTTTTCCCCGCGCCACGTGGCGTTCCCGGGACTTCTGGGGACCCCCCAGGGCGGCGTCTGCCAACCGTTTCCGCAGGTCCTCCGCCAGCTGGAGCTGCGCTTCGCGGTTGGCACCGAACGCCTGGCTGCTGGTGTCCAGCAGGCTGACAAGGGTCTCCATCGACGGGTCCATTCCTGTGCAAACCAGGCCGGCAGGAGCCAACTCGGTTAGTGACGAATAACTGAAATTCAGGTTAGTCTCTATTAACTGTGATGTCCAACACATAGGCGTCTTGCTAGAATCTGCGGGTCCGAGGAGGAAATGTGCGCAGCACCGACGCAACGCAGACCAGCGAACGCACGCCGGCCCAGCAGGGCAGTACGACCCAGCACGGCGATGCAGCCCAGCAGGGCAGTACGACCCAACAGGGCAATGCAGCCCAGCGCAGCAGTTCAACCCAGCGCAGCAAGGCGAAGGAGAACCGCCGCCAGGCGCTGCTGACCGCCGCCGCCTCCCTGTTTGCCGTGAACGGCTTCAACCGGGTGTCGCTGGAGGACCTTGGAGCAGCAGCAGGCGTCAGCGGCCCGGCCGTGTACCGTCACTTTCCCGGCAAGCAGGCGGTCCTGGCGGATCTGCTGGTAACGGTCAGCGAGGAGCTGCTGGACGGCGGCCGCAAAGTGGTGGAGGACAGCCCGGACCCCCTGACCGCCCTGCGGCAGCTGGTGGAGTTCCAGGTTGACTTTGCCTTGGGCAAGCCGGACGTGATCCGGGTTCAGGACCGGGATTTCAGCAACCTCTCAGAGCAGGACCAGGCCGCGGTACGGGCCCTCCAGCGCAGCTATGTGGAGGTGTGGGTGGACGTGCTCGCCAGGCTGCACCCCGGCACCGATACCTCGGAGCTCCGGATGCGTGCGCATGCCACCTTTGGCCTCATCAATTCCACGCCGCATTCAGTGCGCAGCCACGGCCGCAGGATCGCGGCCGCGGCTGCCCGGCCGCTGCTTGAGGGGATGGCGCTGGCGGCCCTCACCGTAGACAACCCGGCGGCCGTGTAGCCGCTGGCCCGCGTCCCGTATTTAGACCATGGCCAGGACCATGCCGGGTTTGGCCAGGATGGCCCCGACGTCGGCCAGGAACCTCGATCCCTGTTCGCCGTCCACCAGCCGGTGGTCGAAGGACAGGCTGAGTGTCATGATCTGCCGCAGGGCCACCTCGCCACGGTATTCCCACGGCATGGTCCGCACGGCGCCGATGGCAAGGATGGCCGCTTCCCCCGGGTTGAGGATGGGTGTGCCGGCGTCGATGCCGAAGACGCCGATATTCGTGATCGAAACAGTTCCCCCGGAGAGGTCCGCCGGAGCGGTCTTTCCCGCACGGGCAGTTTCGGTGAGGGCCGTCAACGCTTCAGCCAGCTGCGCAAGGGACATTGCATCGGCATCCTTGATGTTCGGCACCGTCAGTCCGCGCGGCGTGGCTGCCGCGATGCCCAGGTTCACGTAGTTGAAGGTGACGATCTCCTGGTTCGCTTCATCCCATCGGGCATTCAGGGCGGGATTGCGCCGCAGGGCGATGAGCACTGCCTTCGCCGCGAGGGTCAGGGGCGTCAGCTTCAAGGCCGGGAATTCCCGGCTGCCCTTCAGCCTGGCAAGGAGCTCCATGCTCGGAGTGACGTCAACGGTGAGGAACTCCGTGACGTGCGGGGCGGTGAAAGCACTTTGCACCATCGCTGCGGCCGTAAATTTCCGGACACCCTTGATGGGGGTCCGGGTTTCCCGCTCCCCCGCTCCGGTTTCCCGGCTGTCCGGAACCGGCTGGTCGGCGCCCGGCGCTTCTGTCGGCGTGCCCTCCAGGTAGGACTGCACGTCCTCCCGGGTGATGAGACCGGACGGGCCAGTGCCGGTGACTGCCGCCAGGTCCACGCCGAGATCCTTGGCCAGCTTGCGCACCGGCGGCGTGGAGCGGGGCCGCTCACCCGGCGTCGTTTCGGCAAACTGGGTTTCGACAGGCGTGGTTTCGACCGGCTCAACGGCGGGCTGGGTTTCGACAGGCTCAACCACCGGGGCGGCGAAGTTCCGGGGCCGGCGGGTGGGGCGTCCGGAGCTTTCGACGACGGCGCCGTACCCCACCAGGTTCGGTTGCCTCTTAGGCGCCTCCCCTTCCTCCGCCTCCCGCACCCCGGCGGCAGTGTCACCTGGCGCGGAAGGTGGCGTGCCGGCGTCGTCCGTCACTTCAAACGACACGATCGGTTTGCCCACCTCGACGATGGTTCCGGGCTGTTCGTGGAGCTCCTTGATGACTCCGGCGAACGGTGACGGCAGTTCCACCACTGCCTTGGCGGTTTCGACCTCGGCGATCACCTGGTTCAGGGTGACAGTGTCGCCCACTCCCACCTTCCAGCTGAGGATCTCGGACTCGGTGAGTCCTTCGCCCAGGTCCGGGAGCCGAAATTCCTTGATCATGGTGACGCTCATCCTTCCAGCCCGCTGAGGGAGTTGGGCCTGCCGAGGGCCCGGTCCACTCCGTCGAGGATGCGGTCCAGGCCGGGCAGGTGGTGCATCTCCAGCTTCGAATAGGGGTACGGAATGTCGAAGCCGGTGACCCGGACCGGTGCAGCTTCCAGATGGTAGAAGCAGCGCTCCGTGATGCTTGCCGCCACCTCTGCCCCGAGTCCGCCTGATTGACCGGCTTCGTGGGTGATGACCAGGCGGCCGGTGCGCCGGACCGAGCCGACAACCGTGTCGTAATCGACGGGGGCCAGCGAGCGCAGGTCGATGACCTGGATGGAGATTCCCTCGTCCGCGGCGGCCGCAGCGGCGTCGAGGGCAGTTTTGACCAGGGGCCCATAGGCGACAAGGGTGACGTCGGCGCCTTCGGTGAGGACCCGCGCCTGATCCATGGGTGCTGCGCTGCGGAAGTCAACGGCATCATCCACGTCCGCTTTGTCGTGGTAGCGGCGCTTGGGTTCGAAGTAGATGACGGGGTCATCGCAGGAGATGGCCTGCTGGATCACGGTGCAGGCGTCCTGCGGGTTGGACACGGTCACCACGCGCAGGCCGGAGGTGTGCGTGAAGTACGCTTCCGGTGATTCGGAATGGTGCTCGGGTGAGCCGATGCCCCCGCCGAACGGGACCCTGATGGTGATGGGCATCTTCACCGCTCCCCGCGTACGGTAGTGCAGCTTGGCCACCTGGCTGACGATCTGGTCGAACGCCGGGTAAATAAAGCCGTCAAACTGGATTTCCACCACGGGCCGGTAACCCCGGTATGCGAGGCCGACGGCCGTCCCCACGATGGCGGATTCGGCGAGCGGGGTATCCACCACGCGGTGTTTCCCGAAGTCCTTCTGCAGCCCGTCCGTCACCCGGAAGACACCCCCGAGGGTACCGATGTCCTCGCCGAGGAGGACCACCTTGGGATCGTTTTCGAGGGATTTGCGCAAGCCCGCGTTGATGGCACGGGCAAAGGTCATCTGGGTCATCAGCGTGCACCTTCTTCAGAAGTGGCCCCGGCGGGATCACCGAAGGAGGCCAGGTAACGGGCATAGTGCTCCTGCTGCCGGTCCAGCCAGGAGTTGGGTGTGCTGTACACGTGCTTGAAGACGTCCAGCGGCTGCGGGTCCGGCATGGTGGTGCAGCCGCTGCGCATCTCGCGGGCCACGGCGTCGGCTTTGTCCTTAACCTGCCGCTGCAGCTCGTCGGTCAGCAGCCCCTTCCGGTCCAGCAGGGCCGCCACCCGGCTGATCGGATCCTTTGCCGCCCAATCCTCAAGCTCGTTGGGGTCCCGGTACCGCGTTGGGTCGTCGGCCGTGGTGTGCGGTCCCATCCGGTAGCTGACAGCTTCAATGAACGTGGGACCGCCCCCGCGGCGTGCCCGGTCAAGGGCAACGCGGGTCGCGGCCATCACGGCCAGGACATCGTTGCCGTCCACGCGCATGCTGGGGATTCCGAAGCCGGTGGCCCTGTCCGCGAGCTGGATGTGTGACTGGAGCCGCACGGGCTCGGAAATGGCCCAATGGTTGTTCGTGCAGAAGAACACGACCGGAACCTGGAAGCTGGCGGCGAACACCATGGCCTCGTTGACGTCACCCTCGCTGGTTGCTCCGTCCCCGAAATAGGTGACGGCTACGGAGTCGGCGCCGTCGTTCTGGATGCCCATGGCATAGCCGGTGGCGTGCAGCGTCTGGGCTCCGATGATGATCTGCGGGGTGGCCATGTTAACTGTGTAGGGGTCCCACCCGGCGGATGCGTTGCCGCGCCAGACGCGGACCAGGTCCGTCAGATCCACGCCCCGGCAGTATGCCACCCCGTTTTCCCGGTAGCTGGAGAACACGAAGTCGTCGGGGCGCAAGGACCGGCCCGAACCGATCTGCGCAGCCTCCTGGCCAAGCAGCGGGGGCCAGAGCGCGAGTTCACCCTGGCGCTGCAGGGCTGTGGCCTCCACGTCAATGCGCCGGATGACGCTCATATCCTCGAACAGCGAGCACAGCTGTTCGTCCGTGATGTCCCTGACCCAGAAATCGAATTCCGGATGGCTGACCCGTTCCCCGGAAGGAGTGATCAGCTGGACCAGCCCATGGGCAGGTCCGTGGGTACCTTGGGCGCTGTTGTGGGCCTCTGCACTGCCCTGGCCCGTTCCGTCTGTAGACACGATAGCCCGCAACCTTCTCACGTCGTTGACCTGCAGCGTTGGAACTTGTGGTCCCCTGATCCGCAGGCCTCCCGGGCGCCGTTGCCCCGGATATTGTGACCCTACTCACAATGCTCAGGAGGTACAACCACTGCGGCGCCGACTGAGCACAATGCTCTGTTTGGCAGCGCAGTACCGTGCTAGCGTTGCGCATTATGCAAGCTCTGGATGGCACCGACACCCGCCTCCTTTCGGCCCTGGCACAGGACCCCCGCAGAACAGTGGTGGCACTCGCCCAGAAGCTTGGCCTGTCCCGGAACACGGTGCAGGCCCGGATGTCCCAGCTGGAGAAAAAGCACGTCTTCCTGTCCTTTGAACGGCGCATCAATCCGGCCTCGCTGGGTTATCCGCTGATGGCGTTCATCTCCGTGCATGTCCAGCAGCAGAAACTCACCCGGCTGGCCACGGAACTGGCCGATATCCCGGAAATCCTGGAAGGCTACGGCCTCACCGGATCCGCCGACCTGCTGCTGCGGGTGGTGGCACTGGACGCCGAAGACCTGTTCCGTATCAACGGGAAAATCCTCGCGTGCGACGGCGTGGACCGGACCGACACCGCGCTGGCCATGGGTGAACTCATCCCCTTCCGGGTGCAGCCCCTCCTGGACCGGGGTTCAGAGCGCAGCTAGCGGTGGCATGAATTACGACGGCGGGCGGCTGGTTTGGAGTACGGCGCCGGCGGCCCGGGTTATAGGCTGGTCCAAGATATCCGCCGGGACCGGAACGAAGGCTCCGCAACCAGGCGGTGCATGCACCACTTCGGAAAGGCCCCACCTTGAGCAGTCCCCAGGAACCGTACCAGCCGGGCAGCACCGGCTCCGGGCCCCAGCCGCTGCCCCAACAGCCGCAGCAGCCTCCGGCCGGAAACCAGCCGGCCTACGGACAAGCACCGTACGGGCAGCCGCAGTACGGACAAACACAGTACGGGCAGCCGCAACCGGAGCAGCCGGGATCCGGCCCGTTCGGCCTCCCCGGGGAGCCCCCGGCGAAAAGCCGCCGGAAGCTGTGGATCATCCTGGCAAGCATTGGCGGCGTCCTGCTGCTGGTGATCCTCGGCTTCATCATCCTTGTGAATGTGGCAGGCAGTGCCACCAACCAGGCCAAAGGCCTCGCCGACGGCTTCACCAAGCTGGTGATCGCGGGCGACAGCTCCAAAGCCTACGACGACTACCTGGACCCGGCGCTGCAGGAGCAGCTGTCCAAGGAGTCCTTTATTGCCGGCGTCGAAAGCCTGGGAATGGACGATACCTGCGAACCGGCCTACAACGATCTCCAGGTGGCCACGGAAAACGGCGTTAAATCCGCGGACGTTGCCGGCCTCATCACCTGCGACGGCAAGAACGTGGACCTCGCGTACCGGTTCGAGGGCACCGATGAGCTGAAGATGACCAACATCAAGCTGAGGCCCGCAGCGTAACCGGCTGCGTGACGAAGGGCCCTGATCTTTTACCCATCCACGCCCCTGCATGGTCCGAATTGCTTCCGAGGGTCCCGGCCAGGGACCTGCAGTCCGGCGGGGAACAAGCCACCCGCCTTACCGGAAGGATTCGGGCCATGCGCACATCACCCAACCGTCTCGTCGCCACCGTCTTCGGAGCCGTCTACCTGCTGGTCGGCCTCCTGGGCTTCGCCGTCACATCCGGCGTTGGCTTCGCTGCCACCGAGGGCGCCAACCTCATCATTTTTGAAGTCAATCCGCTGCACAACATCATCCACCTCGCCATCGGCGCCGCACTGCTTTTCGCCGGGGTGAAGGGCACCGCGAGCGCCCGTACCGTGAACACCACCGTTGGCGCCGTGTACCTGCTGGTCGGCGTGCTGGGCCTCTTCCTGCTGGCCTCCCCGCTGAACATCATCGCGCTGAACGGTGCGGACAACGTGCTGCACCTTGCCAGCGCCGTGCTCCTGCTGGGCGTCGGCCTGTCGCTCGACAAGTCCCCGGCAACCGTACGGGCATAGGGACCATGTCCCAGCGGACCGCAACCAGTATCCCGTCCCTTCCGGCGTCCCCGCCGGAAGGGGAGGGGTCCAAGCCAGCGGCAGTCCGGCTCTTCGCCGGTTTCGCCGGTTTCGGGGCCGGGACGGTCAACCTTGCCATCTCCTCGAGCTTCTTCGCATTGGGGGCGGAAGGTCCTGGAGCGGTTGGATACGCGGCGGGCGGACTTGCCGGGCTTTGGGGAGCCGGACTCCTCGCCGCTGCCGTTGTGTACCTGGCCAGGGGAAGTGTCCCGGGCGGCAGGGCGGCAGGATGGATCCTCGTCGCAGCGGCCGGGGTGCATGTGGCAGCCATCCTCCTCAGCACCCCGGGGACGTCCGGGCTTAACCTGAGCCAGGCGGCCGCCCTGCTGCTGACCCTGATGATCATTGCAGCGCTCGCCTGGCTGCGCCGGACCTCCGTGCAGCTACGGGTACCTCCGGCGGGCGCTGTCCCCACCGGCAAACCCGGCCGGCTGCTGCTGGCCGCCTTCGCAGGTGCAGTTGTAGTG
>NZ_JARHXQ010000109.1:0-21403 GCF_029222765.1 Arthrobacter sp. Cr_A7
CCCCGCCGCTTCAGATAGCGTTCAAACTCACGCGCAATGGACTCGCCCGTGGCTTCCGGCAGGTCGGCGGTGTCCTTGGCTTCCTCCAGTTGCCGGACATACGCCGCGATCTCCGGGTCCTCGGTGGCCAGCTCATCCACGCCGCGCTCCCAGGCGTCCGCTTCCTCCGCCAGTTCGTGGGTGTCCAGCGGGACCTGTAGCAGCTCCTCTATCCGGTGCAGCAGGGCCAACTGGGCCTTGGGCGACGGCGCCTGCGCCACATAGTGCGGAACGGCGGCCCACAGCGAGACCGTGGGGAGCCCGGCCAGCAGGGCAACTTCGGACAGGACACCAACGATGCCCACCGGGCCTTCATACTGCGAAGCTTCCAGGTTCATGCGCTCCCGCAGCGGGGCGTCGTCGGACGACGTGCTCACCGGAATCGGCCTGCTGTGCGGAACATCAGCGAGCAGCGCCCCCACCAGCACCACGTAATCCACGTTCAGGGCTTCCGCGTGCACTAATAACTCGGCGGTGTAAGCACGCCATTTATAGGACGGCTCGGTGCCCTGGACAAAGATCACGTCCACGTTGGAGTCCGGCGCGCTGGCCTTGTAAATCCTCGTGGAGGGCCACTTGATCTTCCGTTCGCCAGCGGCATTCCTGCGGACAGTGGGCCGGGTGAACTGAAAGTCGTAGTACTCGTCGGCGTCTATGGACGCTACTTTCTTGCCACCCCAGAGCTTGTTCAGGTACCGCAGCGAATCGCTCGCCGCCTCGCCGGCGTCGTTCCAGCCTTCAAAGGCGGCAAGCATCACAGTTACCCGCTGTCCGTCAGCCACTGGCTGCAGGAACCGTTCCCGCTCGGGTCCGGCACCCGGTTCGGTGGTGTCTCCCTCGAAGCTATTCATTTCTTCACCCTACGTCCAAGGACGTTCCCAGTGCATGGAATGAAGCGCCGCAAAATGCGCGGAAGCCGGGGCCGGCAGCAGGAATTGGGCCCGGATTCGCCAAGGGCGTAGCCCACAGGAGCCGTCCAGCATGTCCCCGTAGACTTGGGATCATGCAATCGCCAGCTTCCAGTACCCCGCTCAAAGCCGTCCTCTGGGATATGGACGGCACCATTGTGGACACCGAGCCCTACTGGATCGCCGCCGAACGTGCGCTGGTGGAAGCCCACGGAGGAACGTGGTCCCATGAGCAGGCCATGCAGCTGGTAGGCCAGTCCCTGACCTTTTCCGCGGGGCTCCTCCAGCAGGCAGGCGTTGGCCTGGAGATACGCCAGATCATCGATACCCTCACAGCAGCGGTCATCAACAGCGTCCAGCAGCAGGTGCCATGGCGGCCGGGTGCCCGCGAACTGCTCGAAGATCTTCACCTCGCCGGGGTGCGCTGCGCCCTGGTCACCATGTCCGAGGGTCCGCTCGCACGGCAGGTGATTGCCAGCCTTCCCCGCCCGTACTTCGAAATCCTGGTCACCGGCGACACTGTCTCCCAGGGCAAACCGCACCCGGAGGCATACCTGGCAGCCGTGGAGCGGCTGAGGGAGACTGATCCGGACCTGGACATCGAGCACTGCGTCGCGCTGGAAGACTCCGCGCCAGGCGTGGCAGCCGCCGTCGCCTCCGGCGTGGCCACCGTAGCAATACCCCACATTGTTCCGCTGCCCCAGGATGGCCGATACACCCTGTGGGACTCGCTGGCCGGCCGCACCGTGGCCGACCTTGAATCCTTGCTCGCGGACCGCCCGGCCTCCGGTTCACAGCAGGCAGAAGTCGCTTCCGCCGTCGGGACTTCACGTGACTGAAACCCGCGCTCCGGCCCGCCGCGAAGGCATCCCCCTCGGCAGAATCGCCGGGGTTCCGGTGGTGCTCGCCTATTCGTGGTTCATCATTGCCGCTTTCACCGTGATTGTTTACGGACCGGTGCTTGACCGGAGCAACCCCGCCCTCGGCGCTACGGCGTACGTGGTGGCGTTCGCCTACGCGGTCCTGCTGCTGATTTCGGTCCTGGTCCACGAACTCGCCCATGCGCTGACCGCCAAGATCTACGGGTGGCCCACCCAAAAAATCGTGCTCAACCTCTGGGGCGGCCACACCCAGTTCGAAAGCTTCACCGCATCACCGGGACGATCCGTCCTGGTGGCGCTGGCGGGTCCGGCAGCAAACTTTGTCCTCGCCGGAGGCGCCTGGCTTGCCCTCAGCACTGACAGCATGGGCAGCGTGGCCGAGATCCTCACGAACATCTTTATGTGGGCCAACTTCCTGATCGCGGTCTTCAACGTGCTCCCGGGCCTGCCGCTCGACGGCGGACGGCTGGTTGAGTCGGCCGTGTGGAAGGCCACCGGGAGCCAGGCAAAGGGAACCGTCGCGGCCGGCTGGGGCGGCCGGATCATCGTTGTCGCAATATGCGCCTGGTTCATCCTCAGGCCACTCCTCGCCGGGGACGAGCCTGATTTCAGCCTGGTCATCATCACCGTCCTCGTCAGCGGATTCCTCTGGATGGGGGCCTCCGCGTCCATCCAGCAGGGAACGCTGCGCGGCCGGCTGCCCCTGGTGACTGCGGCGGGGTTGGCGACGCCCGCCGTCGGACTTCCGTCCACTGCTTCAGTGCAGGAAGCCCTCCGCCACGGTGCAGCCCGAACCACCTCCCTCGTCGTCTACGGGCCTGATGGGCGGCCCCAGGGCGTGGTGGATCCCGCAGCGCTGGCCTCCGTGCCGCCCGCCGCAGCAGAGTCCACCCCCGTCACGGCAGTCTCCTTTGCCCTGGCTCCGGGCGCCTACGTCCCCGAATGGTCGAAGGGACAGGAGCTGATCACCTTCCTGTCCCAGCTCGAGGGGCGCCACTACGCTGTGGTGGACCACAACGGCAGGGTGACCGGGCTGCTCTCCCAGGACGCGGTAGTTGCTGCCATCACCGGAAAGCGGCAGCGGACCGATAAGCGCCCCCAGGGCCAGAACCGGTAGAGTTACGTGCCGGTGTGCATTGCCGCCGCAGAAGCCACAATGTCTGTACCAGGACATCCATGCGTTGGCACCCCAGGTTTACAGGAGCGAGGAACATCATGAGCAGCGAAACTGCCGTCAATGAAGCAACGGCAGCAGCCCAGGCCGGTGCTGCCCCCGGCAGCTCGCAGCCGGTGGGAGCTGCCCGGCGCCGGGGACCCTTCCGGGAGGGTGAGCGCGTCCAGCTGACCGACGAGCGCGGGCGCATGAACACCATCACCCTCGAGCGCGGCGGAGCCTTCCACACGCACCGCGGCTTCCTGAACCACGATGAAATCATCGGCAAGGTAGACGGCTCCGTGGTGGTGAACAACGTGGGCCAGCAATACCAGACCCTGCGCCCGCTGCTTTCAGACTTCGTCCTCTCCATGCCGCGAGGCGCCGCCGTCGTCTACCCCAAGGACGCCGGCCAGATCGTGACGATGGCTGACATCTTCCCGGGCGCACGCGTCGTGGAAGCCGGCGTGGGTTCCGGCGCCCTCTCCATCTCCCTGCTCCGCGCCGTCGGCGACCAGGGCTACCTGCACTCCTTTGAACGGCGCGAAGAGTTCGCGGACATCGCGCGCGGAAACGTGGAAACGATTTTCGGCGGCCCGCACCCGGCCTGGCAGATCTCCCTGGGCGATTTCCAGGAAGAGGTTGTCCGCAGCGAGGCACCCGGCTCGGTGGACCGCGTGGTCCTGGACATGCTGGCACCGTGGGAATGCCTCGACGCCGTAGCCACCGTCCTGGCGCCGGGGGGCGTCTGGATCAACTACGTCGCCACCGTCACCCAGCTCTCACGGACGGCGGAAGCCATCCGGGCCGACGGCCGGTTCACCGAACCCGACGCCTGGGAGTCCATGGTCCGCGGCTGGCACCTTGAAGGACTCGCGGTCCGTCCGGACCACCGGATGGTGGCCCACACCGGATTCCTCCTTGTGACACGCAGGCTGGCTGACGGTGTCACCGGAATTTCGGTAAAGCGCCGCCCCTCGAAGACCGAATTCAACGAAGAGGACGTCAACGCCTGGACCCCGGGGGCCGTGGGGGAGCGGCTTGTGTCCGACAAGAAGCTGCGGCGCGCCGCACGCGACGCCATTGCCGGCACCAACGTCAAGGACGCGCCGGAGATCACGAACTAGTCCAGATTTCGGGAGTCTCCATCCCTACCTGCCATCTTGGGGCTAATGTCTTAATAGAAGCGCAGGAAGGGGCTGATACACATGGAGACTCCAAACCAGGACTCCGGACGTACACCGGCAGAGCATTCTGCCGCCAATGACCTCTCGGTTGCCGACCGCCAGGTCAACATCCTCCGGGACAAGCTCAGGCATATCGACCGCCAGTTGGCTGCGGCAACGCAGAACAACACCAAGCTGGTCAGCATGCTGGAGACCGCGAAAGCCGAGATTCTCAGGCTCAAGAACGCGTTGGACCAGGAAGGACAGCCGCCGTACAGCTTCGGCACCATCCTCCAGTTGAACCCCAAACGGCCGCCCTCTCCGGGCAGTAGCGGACAGGCGGCCACGGAGGAATCCGTGGACATCTTTAACGCGGGCCGGAAAATGCGCGTGGGCATCAGCCCGCTGGTCAACATCAACCAGCTGGCCGTGGGCCAGGAAGTCCTGCTCAACGAGGCGTTGCTCATCGTGGCCGGGCTCGGCTACGAGCGGGCCGGCGAGCTGGCCACGCTGAAGGAGATGCTCGGCGCCGACCGCGCACTGGTTGTTGGACGGGCCGACGAAGAGCGCGTGGTCCGGCTCTCCGGAGCCCTCCTCACCGAAAAGCTCCGCGTAGGGGACGCCCTGTCCATCGATTCGCGGACGGGCTACGCCCTGGAAAAGGTCCCCCGCTCCGAGGTGGAGAACCTGGTCCTGGAAGAAGTCCCGGACATCACCTACGAGGACATCGGAGGCCTGGGGCCGCAGATCGAACAGATCCGCGACGCCGTCGAATTGCCGTTCCTCCATCCTGACCTTTACCGGGAACACGGTCTCAAGGCGCCCAAGGGCATCCTGTTGTACGGCCCTCCCGGCTGCGGCAAGACCCTCATCGCCAAGGCAGTGGCCAACTCGCTCGCCGCCCGCGCCGCCGAACGCTCCGGCAACGTGGACCTCAAGAGCTACTTCCTGAACATCAAGGGCCCCGAACTCCTCGACAAGTATGTGGGTGAGACCGAGCGCCACATCCGGCTGATCTTCTCCCGTGCCAGGGAAAAGGCATCCGACGGCAGCCCCGTGGTGGTGTTCTTCGACGAAATGGATTCCCTGTTCCGCACCCGCGGCACCGGCATCTCCTCCGACGTCGAGACAACCATCGTGCCCCAGCTGCTCAGCGAGATTGACGGCGTGGAGCGCCTCGACAACGTGATCGTTATCGGTGCCTCCAACCGCGAGGACATGATCGACCCCGCGATCCTCCGCCCCGGCCGGCTGGACGTCAAAGTCAAGATCCACCGTCCGGATGCCGAAGCGGCAGCGGACATCTTCAACAAATACATCACTCCGGACCTTCCGTTCCACGAGTCCGACCTCGCAGAGCACGACGGCGATGTCCAGGCCACCGTGGACGCCATGGTCCAGCGCACTGTGGAAGCGATGTACTCCACGGACAAGTCGAACGAGTTCCTGGAAGTCACCTACGCCAACGGTGACACCGAGATGCTGTACTTCAAGGACTTCAACTCCGGCGCCGTGGTCCAGAACGTGGTGGACCGGGCCAAGAAGTACGCCATCAAGGACCTCCTGACCACGCAGCAGAAGGGGCTCCGGATCGAGCACCTGCTGCGGGCCGTGGTGGATGAGTTCCGCGAACACGAAGACATGCCCAACACCACCAATCCCGATGACTGGGCCCGTATCTCCGGCAAGAAGGGCGAACGGATCACCTACATCCGTACCATCGTCCAGGGCAAGGCCGGCCAGGAGCCCGGCAAGTCCATCGAAACCATGCCCACCACGGGACAGTATCTATGACCGCTGCACCGGAGCCCGCCGCCGGGGGATCACTTCCGGCCGGCGGGGCCATGCGGGTGATGGGCGCCGAAACCGAGTACGGCATCCACGCCCCCTCCGCCCCCTCGGCCAACGCGACCATGATGAGTGCCCGGGTGGTCCAGGCCTATGCCCAGGTCACCCGGCAGCGCGCCGCCGGAGGAGCTGAAACCCGCTGGGACTACACGGATGAAGAGCCGCTGCACGACGCCCGTGGATGGACGGTGGACCGGGGCTCGGCACATCCGAGCCAGCTGACAGACCAGCCGCCGGTACTGGACGCGGAAGCCGTTGCCCTGGCGTATGGCCGGGAGGAACTCGAGCTCGACGGGCAGGACGAATCCGGCACACTCCTGATGAACATGGTCCTCGGCAACGGGGCGCGGCTGTATGTGGACCACGCCCATCCCGAGTACTCCAGCCCGGAAGTCACCAACCCGCGTGATGCTGTCATCTGGGACGCCGCCGGCGACCTTGTGGGCCTGGCAGCGGTACGGCGGCTGGCGTCGGACCCCGACCTTCCGCCCGTCAACCTCTACAAAAACAACACGGACAACAAGTCCGTGTCCTACGGCTCCCACGAGAACTACCTCATGCCGCGCTCGGTCCCGTTCGGCGACATTGTGCGCGGCCTGACGCCGTTCTTCGTGACCCGCCAGATCATCTGCGGCGCGGGACGGCTGGGGATCGGACAGGACAGCTCGGGGCCCGGGTACCAGATCAGCCAGCGGGCAGACTTTTTCGAAGCCGAAGTGGGGCTGGAAACAACCATCCGCCGGCCCATCATCAATACCAGGGACGAGCCGCACGCCACCGCGGACAAGTACCGGCGCCTGCACGTCATCATCGGTGACGCCAACCTCAGCCAGGTGTCCAACTACCTGAAGTTCGGGACCACGGCCATGGTCCTCAGCCTCATCGAGGCGGGGCTGGCGCCGAAGGTCGAGGTGTACGAACCTGTCCAGGCGCTCCAGGCAGTCAGCCACGACACATCCCTGACGGCCACACTGCGGCTGCTCGACGGCCGGCGGGTCACGGCCCTTGACCTGCAATGGATGTACCACGAGGCCGCAGCCAAGCTCGCACAGGACACCGGAGTGGGTGACGCCGTGGACGGCGACGGACACACGCACGATGTCCTGGACCGGTGGGCAACCGTCCTTACCCAGCTGGACAGCGACAGGGCGGCGGCGTCCAGTTCGGTGGAATGGCTCGCCAAGCTCTCCCTCCTGGACGGGTACCGCCAGCGGGACGGCCTGGAATGGAACGACGCCAGGCTGGGCCTCGTTGACCTGCAGTGGGCTGACATCCGGCCGGAAAAAGGCCTGTATTACCGCTTCCTGGCCCGGAACCGGATGCAAAGGATCGTCGACGACGCCGCCATCGCTGCCGCCGTCGGGGAACCGCCGCCGGACACCCGCGCGTTCTTCCGCGGCAAGTGCATCAGCAGCTTCGGCAAGGATGTGGTGGGCGCGAGCTGGGACTCGGTCATCTTCGACGTACCCGGCTACGGGCGCCTGCAGCGCGTCCCCACACGGGAGCCGCTGCGCGGAACCAAAGCACTGACGGGAGCGTTGTTCCAGCGCTACCGGGAAGCGGGTCCGTTCCTCGCGGAACTCCTGGGACACAACAACGCTCCGCCTGCGGCGTAAACCGCGCCGGACGGCCGCTGCCGTGGCAGGATGGGCATATCGGAGGATCCGCCGGATCCGATGACTGATTAAAGGGAGGGATAACAATGGCAGGTCAGGAGCAGCAGCAGCCGCAATCACGCGACAGCCAGGTCGACGAGGACATTCCTGAGGCGCCGCCCGCACCACCGGAAGCCCAGGCTTCGGCATCAACCGAAGGCGTGGACGATCTCCTCGATGAGATCGACGGCGTCCTGGAATCCAACGCCGAAGAGTTCGTTCGGGCCTTCGTCCAAAAAGGCGGCCAGTAACCCGGACCGGAGGGTGGCGGAAGCCCCGGACGGCCGGAATCTGTACAGACGTTGAAGTACCACGTTCAAGGAGTGCATGAGTGCAGGAATCAACCGCCAACCAGGTAGCCGCCAACGCCACCTCGTCCTTTACCGAACACCTGCAGCGGGACCGGCCGGAGCTTCTGCCCTTCAGCCGGTCCCCCCAGGGCGGCGCGTCCGCGGCCGCTCCGCTGCAGGTTCCGCACGCCACCACCATCGTTGCCCTGAGCTACGACGGCGGCGTGCTGATGGCAGGGGACCGGCGGGCCACCATGGGCAACGTCATCGCCAGCCGGCATATCGAGAAGGTGTTCCCCGCAGACCGGTTTTCGGTGCTGGGCATCGCTGGAACGGCCGGCATAGCAATTGACCTGACGCGGCTGTTCCAGGTGGAACTCGAGCACTACGAAAAGATCGAAGGCACGCTCCTCAGCCTCGAAGGCAAGGCCAACAGGCTTGGGGCCATGATCCGGGGCAACCTCCCGCTGGCGCTCCAGGGCCTGGCTGTGGTGCCGCTCTTCGCCGGTTTCGACACCAGCGCCGGTGTGGGCCGGCTGTTCTCCTACGATGTCACCGGTGGCAGGTACGAGGAACACGAACACCATACGGTAGGGTCCGGGTCCGTCTTCGCCCGCGGCGCCCTGAAAAAACTGTGGCGGCCCAACCTCACTGCCGCCGAGGCCCTCGCCGTTGCGGTGGAATCCCTGTACGACGCCGCGGACGACGATTCGGCAACGGGCGGCCCGGACACCGTCCGCCAGCTGTGGCCTGTGGTTTATACGGTGGACAGCTCGGGCGCCCGCCGGGTTCCCGAGCCGGAACTCGCAGCCGCGGCAAGGAACGTCATCGAAGCCCGCACCATCGCCGGACGGGAGGCCTGAGATGACCCAGCAGTTCTATGTCTCGCCTGAGCAGCTGATGAAGGACCGTGCCGATTTCGCACGGAAAGGCATCGCCCGCGGCAGGTCTGTGGTTGTCATCAGCTGCGCGGAGGGAATCGCCCTGGTGGCGGAAAACCCCTCCCCGTCCCTGCACAAAATCGGTGAGATCTACGACAAAATCGCGTTCGCCGCCGTCGGGAAATACAACGAGTTCGAAAGCCTCCGGCAAGCCGGCGTCAGGTACGCGGACGTCCGCGGGTACTCGTACGACCGTGAGGACGTCACCGCCCGGGGCCTGGCCAGCGTCTACGCCCAGAGCCTGGGCGCCGTGTTCACCGCCGAACAGAAACCCTTCGAAGTGGAACTGGCGGTGGCCGAAGTCGGCCCCACCCAGGAAGAGGACCATCTCTACCGGCTGACCTTCGACGGTTCCATCGCCGATGAGCACAGTTTTGTGGTGATGGGCGGCCAGGCGGACAAGGTGTCGTCTGCCATCGAGGGCGGCTGGCGCAGCTCGCTCAGCTTCTCGGAAGCCGTGCGGCTGGCCATGTCCGGCCTGGCCCCCGCAGGTGAAGCAGACGACCAGGCCAAGGCACTGCCGGCACGGGCGCTGGAGGTTGCGGTTCTGGACAGGATGTCCGAGCGCTCACGTGGGTCCCGCCGCGCCTTCCGCCGGCTCAATGACGCGGATATCACTGCACTGCTGGCCTAGGAGGACACATGGACAAGAGAATCTTCGGTATCGAAACCGAATTCGGGATTTCCTATTCGAGCCCCGACTCGAGGCCTCTTGCCCCGGAGGAGGTTGCCCGGTATCTCTTCCGCAAGGTCGTCAGCTGGGGACGCTCTTCCAACGTGTTCCTGACCAACGGCTCCCGGCTGTACCTGGATGTGGGTTCCCACCCCGAATACGCCACCGCCGAATGTGACGATCTCGCGCAGCTGATAGCCCATGACCGGGCCGGGGAACTGATCCTGGACGACCTCGTGGACGAGGCCCAGGCGCGGCTCGCCGCTGAAGGTTTCAACGGCACGGTCTACCTGTTCAAGAACAACACCGATTCCGCCGGAAACTCGTACGGCAGCCACGAGAACTACCTCATTCCCCGCCGCGGCGAGTTTTCCCGGCTGGCGGAGATCCTGATTCCATTCCTGGTGACCCGCCAGCTCATTGCCGGGGCGGGAAAGATCCTCAAGACCCCGCATGGGGCAACGTACGCTTTTTCCCAGCGGGCCGACCACATCTGGGAGGGCGTTTCCTCCGCCACCACGCGGTCGCGGCCCATCATCAACACCCGGGATGAGCCGCACGCCGACGCCGAGTTCTACCGGCGGTTGCACGTCATCGTGGGCGACTCGAACATGTCGGAGGCCACCGCCCTCATGAAGGTGGGTACCGTCGACCTGGTACTGCGCATGATCGAGGCGGGTGTGATCATGCGGGACATGCGGATGGAAAACCCCATCCGCAGCATCCGCGAGATATCGCACGACCTCAGCGGCCGGGCCCTTGTCCGGCTGGCCAACGGCCGCCAGCTCACCGCCCTGGAAATCCAGCAGGAGTACCTGACGAAAGTCACGGCCTTCGTGAAGGAGCACGGCGCCCACAACCCGCATGTTCCGCTGATCCTCGACCTGTGGGAGCGGACGCTCAGGGCCATCGAAAGCGGCGACTCCCGCAGCATCGACACCGAAATCGACTGGGCCATCAAGAAAAAGCTGATGGACAAATACCGCGAACGCCACGGGCTGGGCCTGGACGCCCCGCGGATCGCCCAGCTCGACCTGACGTACCACGACATTTCCCGCGGCCGCGGCCTCTACTACCTGCTCCAGTCCCGGGGTGCGGTACGGCGGATCGTGGACGACACCGTCATCAAGGACGCCGTTGACGCGCCGCCGCAGACCACGCGGGCCAAACTGCGCGGCGACTTTGTCCGCCGCGCACAGGAGCTGGGCCGCGACTACACCGTGGACTGGGTCCACCTGAAGCTCAACGACCGGGCCCACCAGACCATCCTGTGCAAGGATCCGTTCCGCAGCGTGGACGATCGCGTGGATGCGCTTCTGGACTCTATGGGCTGACACCCAGCTTCAGGGGCTATTCTGGATAGGGCCCTTTATCAGGGCCTGCCGCGATTCTGTCCGCTGCCACGCGGGACCATCGCATCCACCCTGCCCCGACGAAAGTTCTCTTACGTGCGCCGACTACTAGCAATCCTTCTTCCCGGTCTGCTGCTGCTTACCGCCTGCGGTGGTTCAACCGCAGAGCCGGAACCCACCAGCCAGTCCGCTGGCGAGACTGCAAAGTTCGACTCCCTCAAACTGACTGACAACGGGGACAAAAAAGCTCCCGGCGTGGAATTCGACAAGCCGCTCGAAGTGGCGGAACCCACCGTCAAGGTGATCACCGAGGGCAGCGGGGATACCGTCAAGGCGAACCAGATCGCCAACATTTCCATCCTGGCCCTCAACGGCACCGACGGCGCCACCCTCGAGGACACATTCCCGAACGATCCGGAGCCCCTCGAACTCAACGAGGAGCTGAAGACCGGCAGCCCCGTGATCTACAACGCCTTCGTCGGTGCAAAGGTGGGCTCCAGCCTCGCGCTGGCCGTCCCCGGACAGGCAGCTGCCGCCGGAGCCGAAGCCCAGCCCACCCAGTTGCTTGTTATCAAGGTCCTGTCCACCACGGACGTAACCCCGGCCCTTGAAAAGCCTGAAGGCGAGACCGTCACCCCGCCCGCCGGACTGCCCTCGGTTACGGAAAAAGACGGCATCCCCGAAATCTCCGTCGACGGCGTGGCAGCTCCCACCGAGCTCGTTTCCCAGGACCTCATCAAGGGCAACGGTGCCGCCGTCAAGGAAACCGATACCCTCACCGTCAACTACGTGGGCGTCAACCTCGTGGGCGGCACCAAGTTTGATTCGAGCTTCGACCGCGGTGAACCGGCAACCTTCGCGCTGAACCAGGTCATCAAGGGCTGGACCCAGGGACTTACGGGCAAGACCGTGGGCTCCCGCGTCCTGCTGGTCATCCCCAAGGACCTGGCATACGGCGAGGCCGGCCAGGGTGAAGCCAAGGGCGACCTGGTGTTCGTAGTGGACATCCTCGGCGCCAAGTAGCAACACTTACAAGCAGTCCGCGGTTTTCTTTTCCGCGGTACCCACCACGCGGTATTCAACACCAGCACTGACACAAAGGAGCAACCATGTCATTTGGACAGCGGGACTTTGACCGCCAGAAGCCCGAGATTGATTTCCCGGAAGGCGACGTTCCCACCGAACTGGTCATCACCGACCTCATCGAGGGCGACGGCCGCGAAGCCAAGGCAGGGGACACCGTCTCCACCCACTACGTCGGCGTGGCCTGGTCAACCGGCGAAGAATTCGATGCCTCTTGGGGCCGCGGAGCGCCCCTGGACTTCCGCGTGGGCGTAGGCCAGGTCATCCAGGGCTGGGACCAGGGACTGCTGGGCATGAAGGTTGGCGGCCGCCGCCGCCTGGAAATCCCCTCCGAACTGGCCTACGGTTCCCGTGGCGCCGGTGGAGCGATCAAGCCCAACGAAGCCCTGATCTTCGTGGTGGACCTCGTGGGCGTCCGCTGATCCGGCACCACTGACTGCACCGCCATGGAAAAGCGCGGCAACCCCCGGGAGAAACAGTCCCGGGCGTTGCCGCGCTTTCTGCGTTCCGCCCGGAGTTTAGTAACGTAACCAGAGTGTCCGTATCCCGCACTGAACGACTCCTCAACCTGCTGATCGCGCTCCTCAACACCCGGTATGGCCTGCGCCGCAGTGAATTGCGGGAGAAGGTCTACCACGACACTTCGGGCAACGACGTTGCGTTCGGCCGGATGTTTGAGCGTGACAAAAACGATCTGCGCCAGTTCGGCTTCGACGTGGAAACCCTCACCGACCTGGGGTGGAGCGAAGACGACCCCGCCACCACCCGCTACCGCATCGGCAAGGAATCCAACCGCCTCCCGGACGTCCAGCTTGAGCCCGAGGAGTGGACGGTACTCCTCCTGGCCTCACAGCTCTGGGAGCGCGCGGCCCTGGGCACGGCAGCACAGAGCGCCCTCCGGAAGCTCAAGGCGTCAGGCCAGCTGGCCGACGTCGAACTGCCTGCGGGCCTCCAGCCACGCATCAAACCCGCAGGGCAGGCCTTCGACGACGTTGTGGCCGCCATGCATTCCCGGCACCCCGTCACGTTCAGCTACCTCGCCGGCAGCACAGGCAAGGACGAGGTGCGCACAGTGGAGCCATGGGGCCTCGGCAGCAGGTTCGGGCAGTGGTACCTGGTGGGCCACGACAGGGCACGCGAGGCCGCCCGGCACTTCCGGCTGTCCCGGTTCACCAGTGCAGTGGCCATCCTGGACAAGGAGCACTACTCGCCGCCGGCGGACTTCAACATCCGGCAGGAACTCGACCGGCTCGCCGAACTGCCGCTCCGCGCCGCCGTCGTGGATGTCCGGGAGGGCCGCCTGCTCGCCCTCCGGCGCCGGGCACTCGCCGCCGCGGAAACGCCGGCGGACGCTGCCGCGCCGGGCCGCCCCGACGCCGGCTTCGAGCGGATCGCCCTGCACTTCCGGGACCCGGAGATCCTCGCCGAAGAACTGGCATCCTACGGGCCTGATGCCCGGGCCGTAGCCCCGGAGGAGCTTGTTGTCGCCGTCCGGCGGCGGCTCCGGGCCGCTGCCGATTTCAGCGAATCTCCGACCCCCGACTACTCGTTTTCGCCGGCCCGTTCCCGGCCGTCCCGGTCCAGGACCTCGGAGGACCAGCTCAAGCGGATGCTCCAGCTGGTGCCGTTCCTGGTGCACAACCAAGGCCTGCACATCCAGGAGGTAGCGGACCATTTCGGAGTGAGCCGGGACGAGCTGGAGGACGACCTGCGGATCCTCATCTGCTCCGGACTGCCGGAGGGCTACCCGGATGACCTGCTGGACATCCAGTGGGAGAACGACCACGTCTTCATCACCCAGGACCTGGACCTCAACAGGCCAGTCCGGTTCACCGTGGACGAAGCCTGCGCGCTCCTGACGGGCCTCGAAACCCTGAACGGGCTGCCGGGCATTGCCGAAGGCGGGGCGCTGGAGTCGGTGACGCTCAAGCTGCTTGCGGCCGCCGGTGAGGAAGGGCTGCGGGCAGCGTCCCTCGCCGGACCGGAAATGGGGCCGGCCGATGCCGCCATCCATGACACGGTGCGGCAGGCGATCGGCTCCCGCTCCCGGCTCCACCTGACCTACCTGTCGCCGCAACGGGACAAAGTGTCCGAACGGGACGTGGACCCCTTGCGGCTCTACTCCCTCGACAACACGTGGTACTTCGAAGCGTATTGCCACCTGGTGGACGGGCTGCGGAACTTCCGCCTGGACCGCGTGCAGGACGTTTACCCGAACGGGCAGCACGCGGCTGACGGGCTCACTGCGTCCGGCGCGGTCCCCGCCAAGCTTTTTACACCGAACGACGACGACACCACAGTCACGGTCCAGCTCACCCGGCAGGGGAGGGGGCTTGCGGACGACTACTACGCGGAGCGCACGGCAGAGCTTCCCGACGGCGGACTGGTCGCCGAGATACGGTTCGGCAACACCGCGTGGCTGCCCATGTTCGTCGCCCAGCATGGCGGTGCCGTCCGCATTATTGCCCCCGAGGACCTGGCCACGTCCGCACGGGTGTGGCTGGAGGCGTCGCTGGCCAGGTACGGAGGCTAGACTTCTCAGCATGCCTTGGTGGTCCTGGATCCTTTTATGGGTAGCGCTTGTTGCGCTGTCGCTGCTGTTCTATGTCCTGCTGGGCATCCGTCTTTTCCGCCAGTTCATGGCGACCGTCAAGGACCTCGGGGCAGCAGGTGAAAAACTTGGACACCTGGCCCCGCTGCAGGAGCACGCGGAGCCGGAAAAGCCCGGACAGGCACCGCCGGGTTCTGCTGTTTTTGCCTCACCCACCGTCATGCGACATGATTACGAGGCATCCACGTCAGCACGGCGGGAAGAACGCCGCCGCCGGAGGGTTCAGCGCAAGACGGACCGGGGCCAGCCGCAGGCGCTCGGGGATCTCGACTTCACATAGAAGTAGGATGTATTGAGAGGAAAGGATTTCCCATGGGAAGACTCTTTGATGGCCCCTGGCCCATCGTCATTATTATCGTTGTTGCACTGCTGCTCTTTGCCGCACCCAAGCTTCCGGCCATGGCACGCAGCCTCGGCCAGTCCATGCGGATCATCAAGTCCGAAGTCAAGGAAATGAAGAACGACGGCAAAACCGACACCACCGACGCCTCCGGCCCGGTGGAAGGCACCGTCGTGAACCACCCCAAGGCGAAGCCCGGCGAGCCGACAGACGGCACTGACGTTCCGCCGTCGAACCGCGCCTGACCCCCAGTGGCACTGTCGCGGGCCCGTAAAGCCAACCCTGAGGGGCGCATGTCCCTGTGGGACCACCTCAAGGAGCTCAAGAACCGGCTGATCAAGTCGGCCATTGGCGTCGTCATCGGCGGCATCGGGGGCTGGATACTTTACGATCCGCTGCTGAAGGCGCTGGCCGATCCGGTCAACCGAATCTCGCAGCAAACCGGGGGACTGTCCGCAATCAACTTCGGGACCATTGCTTCCCCGTTTGACTTCAAGCTGCAGATGTCGCTCCTCATCGGGGCGGTGATATCCAGCCCCATCTGGATCTACCAGCTCTGGGCGTTTATCACACCCGGCCTTACATCAAAGGAACGCCGGTACACCCTGGGATACATGGCGGCAGCGGTACCCCTGTTCCTCGCCGGGATCTGGGCCGGATGGCTGGTGGTGCCCCAGGTGGTGCGGGCGCTGACCCAGTTCACGCCGGACGGATCGTCCAGTGTCATCGATGCCCGGACCTATATCGAATTCGTGACCCGGATGGTCCTGGTCCTGGGTATCGCGTTCCTGGTTCCCGTGGTGCTGGTGGGCGTCAACATGGCCGGTGTCATTTCCGGCCAGACCATCCTCAAGGCCTGGCGCATTACCGTCTTCCTGGTCTTTGTCCTCGCCGCCATCGCGGCCCCCGGCGCCGATGCCATTTCCATGTTCATGCTGGCCGGTCCGCTGCTTGTCCTGTTCTTCGCTGCGATCGGCATCTGCCTCATGAATGACAAGCGGCGCGCCCGCCGCCAGGCCAGGAGGGCAGCGGAAACCGAGGCAACGGCTGACATCGCCACCCCGGGCAGTGAGCTGAAGAACCTCTAAGCTCCCAGTAGGCTTAGTACATGTCCTCCAACACCGGGCCGTTTCCTAAAGGTCCAACTTCCAGCGGACCTTTTTCCACGGCGCCCAGCGATCCTGAGGAGCTCTCCCCGGCAGAAAGGTACCGGGCCAGCGCCGAACGCAGGGCCGAGGCGGCTACCGATTTGGGTGCGTTCATCCGCACGTTGGACTTTGAGCTGGACGACTTCCAGCGGAAGGCCTGCCTGTCCCTGCAGGACGGCAGGGGAGTGCTGGTGGCAGCGCCCACCGGCGCGGGAAAAACGATCGTGGGCGAGTTCGCCATCTATCTGGCCCTCCAGCGCGGCCTCAAGGCTTTCTACACCACCCCCATTAAGGCGCTGAGCAACCAGAAATTCACGGAACTCGGCGAAAAGTACGGTGCCGGAAACGTGGGACTGCTCACCGGCGACACCAGCATCAACGGCGACGCCCCCGTGGTGGTCATGACCACCGAAGTCCTGCGGAACATGCTCTATGCGGACTCAGCCACCCTGGACGACCTGGGCTACGTGGTCATGGATGAGGTGCACTACCTCGCCGACCGGTTCCGCGGAGCTGTCTGGGAGGAAGTGATCATCCATCTCCCCAGTGAGGTGCAGGTGGTCTCCCTCAGCGCCACGGTCTCCAACGCCGAGGAGTTCGGCGCCTGGCTGGACACCGTCCGCGGTGACACGGACATCATCGTCTCCGAACACCGCCCGGTTCCCCTCTGGCAGCACGTCATGGTGGGCCGGCAGATCATGGACCTGTTCGCCGGGGAAACCACCTTCGACGAAATCGCCCCGCCCGTGGACGCCGACGGGCCGCAGCAGGCGCCCGCGAAGGAAACCACTGCCTCAGGCCGCGGCTTTGACGTCAATCCGGACCTCCTGACGGTTGCCCGCAGCGAAAGCCAGCACAGTTTCCGCAGCAGGCCCGGCCCCGGCGGACGCGGCCAGCGCGGCCGCCGCGGCAACGACCGTCCCGCCCGGGGCCCAGAAGAAACCGGCGTTCGCAGGGCCAGCCGCCCCCAGGTGATTGCGAGCCTTGACCGGATGGACCTGCTGCCCGCCATCACCTTCATCTTTTCCCGTGCCGGCTGCGACGCGGCCGTGGCCCAGTGCGTCAGCTCCGGGTTGTGGCTCACCACCGAAAAAGAGCAGCGCATCATTGCCCAGCGCGTTGACGAAGCGGGGCACGACATCCCGCCGGACGACCTGGACGTCCTCGGCTTTTGGACCTGGCGTGACGGGTTGCTCCGCGGTTTTGCCGCACACCACGCCGGCATGCTGCCCACGTTCAAGGAAGTGGTGGAAAAGCTCTTCGCCGACGGCCTGGTCAAGGCCGTGTTCGCCACGGAGACCCTTGCCCTCGGCGTCAACATGCCCGCACGCTCCGTGGTGCTGGAGAAACTGGACAAGTTCAACGGCGAGGCCCATGTGGACATCACCGCGGGGGAGTACACCCAGCTGACCGGCCGTGCCGGCCGCCGCGGTATCGACGTCGAAGGCCACGCAGTGGTTCTGTGGCAGCCCGGGACGGACCCGACCGCGGTGGCCGGCCTCGCCTCCCGCCGCACCTACCCTCTGAACTCGAGCTTCCGGCCAACCTACAACATGAGCATCAACCTCCTGGCACAGTTTGGCCGGGCGAGGGCCCGCGAGATCCTGGAATCCTCCTTCGCGCAGTTCCAGGCCGACCGCTCGGTGGTGGGCCTGGCACGGCAGGTGCGGAGCAGGGAGGAATCCCTCGCGGGGTACGCCAAGTCCATGACATGCCACCTCGGCGACTTCACCGAGTACGCAAGGCTCCGGCGCGAGCTCTCCGATGCCGAAAACGCGACGTCGCGGACAAAGTCCCGGGCCCGGAAGTCGCTCAGCGACGACTCGCTGGCCAGGTTGCTGCCCGGTGACGTGGTGGATGTTCCCGGCGGGAGGGCACCGGGCCCGGCCATCGTGCTCAGTTCCGACCACAGCAGCCGTGAGCCGCGGCCCGCCGTCCTGACCCTGGACAACCAGCTGCGCAGGATCGGAACGGATGACCTCGAGGGCCCCATTGCACCCCTGACACGCATCCGCATTCCGAAGTCATTCAACGCCAAGGTGCCGAAGTCACGGCGGGACCTGGCGTCCTCCGCCCGGAACGCGCTCCGGGAAAACCGGCCACCCGCCCCGGGCCATAACCGCAACAATGATTTCGGCCGGGCGGCTGCGCTGCCCAACCAGGAGAAGCGTATTGCCGATCTCCGCCGTGCCCTTCGCGCCCACCCCTGCCACGGCTGCAGCGAACGCGAAGACCATGCGCGCTGGTCCGAGCGGTGGTGGAAGCTGAGGCGGGAGACCGACGGCCTGGTCCGGCAGATCCAAGGCCGCACGAACACCATCGCCAAGACCTTCGACCGCGTCTGCGACGTCCTGTCTGCTTACGGCTACCTGGAAGCCAGCGGCGATGGCGGCCTGGTCATCAGTTCCGATGGCCAGCGGCTGCGGCGGATTTACGGTGAGAAGGACCTGCTGATCTCCCAGTCCCTGCGGCTGGGCGCGTTCGATGACCTGGACGCTGCCGAAGTGGCAGCCCTGGCCAGCGTGCTGGTCTACCAGGCCAAGCGCGAGGACCGCGGTCTCCGGCCGCGCATGCCCAGTATCTCCCTGGAAACAGCAGTGGATATCGTGGTGAGGGAATGGTCGGCCCTGGAGGACGTTGAAGAGGAGAACAAGCTTCCGCTGACCGGCGAACCCGAACTCGGGCTGGTGTGGCCCATCTACAAGTGGGCACGCGGCCGCCACCTGCAGGATGTGCTGAGCGGCACCGACCTCGCCGCCGGCGACTTTGTCCGTTGGGTGAAGCAGGTGGTGGACCTGCTGGACCAGCTCGCCAAGATTCCGGGTCTTGATCCCCGGCTGGCCCGGCTGTGCGGCGAGGCCATCTCCCTGGTCCGCCGCGGCGTCGTGGCATATTCCTCCGTCCTTTAGCCAGCACCCGGCGTCCAGCCGGCCCGTTTCAACCCTCAGGAGCCCTGCCCCGCATGACCCAGCCTGGTCCCGAATCACCCCGCAACGTCGTCCTCTACCGCAACGGGTCCGTCTACACAGCTGCCGACCCCTTCGCCACCGCCATGCTCGTGGACGGTGACACGGTGGCGTGGGTGGGGTCCGAGCAGGCGGCGTCTTCCATTGCGGACAGTTCCATGGACGTCATCGACCTGCGGGGAGCACTCGTCGCACCCGGATTCGTCGATTCGCACATGCACCTGACCGAGACCGGCATCGCCCTGGATTCGCTGCGGCTGGGCGGAGTCACCTCAGCCCGGGAGCTCCTGGACGCCGTGTCGTCCGCAACCGGCAACGGCCTGGTCCTGGGCCACGGCTGGGATGAAACCACGTGGGCGGACCCCACACTGCCCAGTGCCGAAGAACTGGAACGTGCATCAGCAGGCCGGCCCGTCTACCTTTCCCGGGTGGACGTGCACTCGGCACTGGTCTCAACGTCACTGGCTCACGCCGCGGACCTTCGCAGCCAGGACGGGTTCGACGGCGGCGCACGCGTTACGCGCGCGGCCCACACGGCCGCACGGCAGTCCACCCGGCAGCTGCCGGAAGAGGCACTCCGCCGGCACCAGGCGCGCGCCCTGTCCGAGGCAGCCGCGAACGGCTACGTCGCCGTGGCGGAGATGGGGGCGCCGCACATCGCGGGCCTCGACGACCTGCGCCTGGCCGCAGCGTGGAATTCTCCCGGCGGTGATGGGCAGGACCTTCCCGAGGTCCTGCCGTACTGGGGGGAATTGGCGACCTCGGAAGAGCACGCGCGCAGCCTGATGGATCAGTTCGGCTTCCCGCTGCGCGGCCTTGCGGGAGACCTGAACATCGATGGCTCGGTGGGGTCGCGCACTGCTGCGCTCCGGTCCGGCTACAGCGACGCCCCCGGTGAGCGCGGGAACCTCTATCTGACGGCAGAACAGGCGGCCGCGCATCTTGCCGCGTGTTCACTCGTGGGGATCCAGGCCGGCTTCCACGTGATCGGCGATGCCGGGCTGGACGCGGCGTTGTCAGCCCTGGACCTCGCGGCGGGGCAGGTGGGGGAGCAGCGCGTGCGCGCAGTTGGCCACCGGTTTGAACATGTGGAGATGGTGGATGCGCCGGCCATTGAAAAGCTGGCCCGATACTCGGTCACCGTCAGCGCCCAGCCTGCGTTCGATGCCGCGTGGGGCGGGCCCGGTGGCCTGTACGGGAAGCGGCTGGGGGAACGGAGCGACTCCATGAACCCCTTCGCCTCCCTGTACGCGGCCGGCGTTCCCGTGTGCTTCGGCAGCGACAGCCCGGTCACCCCGCTGAAACCCTGGTCCAGCGTGCGGGCATGCCTGGAGCACCACACCGAAGGTGAACGTATTTCCGCCCGAGCCGCCTTCCTTGGCCACACCCGGGCCGGCTGGCGTGCGGCCAAATATCCCAACCCGATGGCGGGACAACTCGTGCCGGGCGCCCCTGCAAGTTTCGCCGTGTGGGAGGTGGAGGAACTGATGGTCCAGGTGGCCGATGGGCGTGTCCAGTCCTGGAGTACGGATCCCCGTGCCCGCACACCGCTGTTGCCTGCGCTGGACACCGGCACGGACCCTGTTTGCTTGCAGACCGTGCGGAACGGCGCCGAATTGTTCTCCAACCCGGCACTGCGTTCCTGACCCTGCCGCTCGCCGCCCTATAATTGATAGTTGCGCCTGCCGGCGGCTTGCCGGCTGCCAGGTGCACCGACCGCTCCCTCCAGGAAAGGCCCTCTGTGCGCGTCCTTACGATCATTCCCACGTACAACGAACTGGAATCGCTGCCCAAGACGCTCCAGCGACTCCGGTCTGCTGTCCCGGCCTCGGACGTGCTGGTAGTGGATGACAACAGCCCTGACGGCACCGGCAAGCTTGCCGACACCATCGCGGCCGGGGACTCCCAGGTCCACGTCCTGCACCGCAAGGGCAAGGAGGGACTGGGCGCCGCCTACATCGCAGGGTTCAAGTGGGGCCTGGATGCCGGCTACGACGTTCTCGTGGAAATGGACGCGGACGGCTCCCACCAGCCCGAGCAGCTGCCCCAGCTCCTGGAGGCCATCGAGCAGGGCGCAGACCTTGCCATGGGTTCCCGCTGGGTGCCCGGCGGACGCGTGGTGAACTGGCCCCTCTACCGCCAGGCCATTTCCCGGGTGGGCAGCACCTACGCCCGCCTGATGCTCGGCCTGAAGATCAAGGACGTCACCGGCGGATACCGCGCCTTCCGCCGGACAACCTTGGAAAAACTCAACCTGGACCAGGTGGATTCCGTCGGTTACGGCTTCCAGGTTGACCTGGCGTGGCGGGTGGCACGGATGGGCCTGCGCATTGAGGAACGCCCCATCAC